>CAYZYB010000133.1:0-8935 GCA_964481505.1 uncultured Planctomycetaceae bacterium
GCGCCGTGACCTGGCAGTATGATGCGGGAACATCGCTGGCCACGGCCACATACACCGCCACCACGGAACTCAAAGAAGCAGGCAACGGGCATCTCGATCAGACGCTGATGGCCATGTATCGACATCAGTGGTTGAATTCGGCGACGCCTGTTACCGCCTTCAGCTACAACTCGTCACGCGGTGAAATGAAAGTCGTGGCGGGAAATAATTTCACGACCTCGATGACTCACACCGGCACGCTGCCATTGATGCCGGAGATCGGCGCAGATCAAACGCGGTTGTACGACTACATCGATGAACTGTTTCAGGAACCGAATCTGCTGACAACCACAGACACGTACTTCACCGCGACAGAATTTTACAAGTTGGCGCAGCTGATTCCGCTTGCAGAACAGGTCGGCCACCTTGAAGCTCGCGAACGCTTTCTGTACGAAGTGCGGACCGAACTGGAAGACTGGCTGAGTGCAGACGATGGTGGCGAGGGGCAGTTCTACTACGACGAAACGTGGAACAGTCTGATTGGCTATCCGGACAGTTTCGGTTCCGCCGATTCGCTTAACGATCACCATTTCCATTATGGTTACTTTGTTCAGTCGGCGGCGATCGTGGCGATGTACGATCCGCAGTGGGCAGAAGAATCCAACTGGGGTGGCATGGTCGAATTGCTGATTCGAGACGTCGCTAACTGGGAACGCGATGACAATACATTTCAAACATTGAGATCGTTTGATGTCTACGCGGGGCATTTTTGGGCTTCCGGGAATTCGACGTTTTCCAAAGGCAACAATCAGGAGTCCTCGTCGGAAGCGATGAACTTCGCAAACGGCTTGATCCTGTGGGGGTCCGTCACGAGGGATGATGCCATTCGAGATGCCGGGATCTATATGGCGACGACGCAAACAGCGGCGATCGAACAATACTGGCTTGACGTTGACGACGCAGTTTTCCCGGCGGGCTACGAACATCCGATTGCTGGAATTGTGTGGAGTGATGGTGTTGTTTACGCCACCTTCTTTTCCGGGAGTCCCGAACTGATTCAGGGGATCAACTATCTGCCGCTAAACGGTGGCTCGCTGTATCTCGGGCGTGATCCCGTCTATGTGCAGGCCGGGTACGACCACGTCGTTAGTGAAAACGGCGGACCGGTTGATCAATGGACAGATTTGATGGCGTCGTATCTGGCATTTGCTGACCCCGTTCAGGCTCTTGCAGATTTCGATGCCGCACCAACGGACAGCATTCAGCCGTTGGCCAAAAACTATCACTGGATCAGCAGTCTGGGAGCACTCGGGCATGTCGATACCGGTATTACAGCGGATCTCGCTACGTACGCGGTCTTCGACAGGGACGGCGTCAAAACACACGTCGCTTACAACCCTTCCGATACTCCCATCACCGCAACGTTCTCAGACGGTGCAACGGTTGCTGTTCCGGCGTTTACGTATGTTGCATCGGGTCTCAACACGTTTTCGTGGACACCGAATCCTCAACTGCTGCCGACGCCCCCAGAGAATCGACTCTTCGTGATCGATCAGCAAACAGCAGCCAACATAGCGTCGCTTAGCCGAGACGTCGGGCTTGCGGCAGACGGTGACGAACTGCCCAACCCTGACGGTGGAACTCACTTCAATGATCCTGTGAACCCGGTGGTGTACGAAGCATTAGGGATCAGCGGAGCATACGACGCTTCGAAACAGACGGAGTTTAAGTTGTATGTGGACGCGACAACCAACGTCGGCAACATGACTCAGACACGAATTTCGTACGACTTCGATGGCGACGGCACTTATGATCGTCGCGAAGTGTATGGCGGAATCGCGACAGACGGGGCAACTGGCTGGGAAGTGTACGATCAGGATCGCGGAATTGTGTCGGTCACGGGAGACTTCGCTGACTTTGTCGGTGGGAGTGTCATCGTGGAAGTCTGGAACGTTTTTGGTCCCGGCGGAGTGCAGGTCAGAACGTCTTCTTCTTATGGTGAAGGAAATCAATCGCATGTCGACCTTCCGTTTATTGGGGTCACTCAATCAGAAAGATTGGATCTGACAATTGCCGATGCCTCGATTCCGGAAGACGGCGGTGCAACAACCATCACTGTATCTCGTTCCGGACCGACGACGTTGCCTTTGGACGTGACACTGACGAGCAGCGATGTTTTACAGGCGATCGTTGTCGCTCCGAATACAGTTTCGATTGAAGCCGGCGAAACTTCAGCCACATTTGTGATCAATGCTGTCAACGACCTCGTGTTTGATGATGATCAGATCGTCACGTTCACAGCGTCTGCCGCTGGTTTTCCAAACCGGACCGGACAGATCAATGTGCTGGATGATGAGGTCGATCTGTCGTTCCGGGATAAGCTGTTTCTGATCGACGGCGCCGTGCCTTTGGGAAGCGTGGGCCTGCTGTCGCCGGACGCTGGTGATGGGGCGATGTCTGATACCATTTTGGAGACAGCTGGCAATCATCTCGGCGCACCGTTCGAACCGCTGGTCTACGAAAGCAACGGAGTCACAGCTGACTATGATTCGACCAGGGCGACGGAATTCGAATTCTATCTGGACGCCGGAACAAACGTTGGCAGTGTCACGAAGGCTCGCGTGTCGTATGACTTCGATGGCGATGGCACATTCGATCGGCTGGAAATGTACGGCTTCTTTCCAACGAACCCGGTGGTAGACTGGGAGCGATATCAGCAACCTGCGTCCATCGAATCGGAATCAGGAACCTTCGCTGACCTCGTTAATGGCACCGTGCGAGTCGAACTGTGGAAAGGGTTTGGACCTGGCGACACGTTGGTGCGCACAAGCGCGACCGCAAGTGATGGGCAGCAGTCATTCGTTCAGATTCCGTTTATGAGCTCCGTGACTCCGGCGCCGGATCTTGTCGCCACTCAGTTTGAAGCGACTCCATATCACATCCTGAACGGGCAATCGGAAGTCACGTTCTCCATCAGTAATCAGGGCACAGCAGAGGCCGCGGCCTTCAGCACGCAGGTTGTCTGGTCCGCAAACGCGATTCTCGGCGACGCTGATGACGTTGTGGTTTCCGGATCCGGTTCAACTTTAACCGGCCTTGCTGCTGGAGCGGTCACGGAACGCACCATTCCTTTGCAGTTGGACAAGGCCGCACTGTACGCGGCCTCGCTGGCTGCAGACCCCACCGGACAACCTGTCGGCAATCTGTCTGCGGACACCAGTCGATTGTATCTAATCGTTGACACGCTGGACGACGTGGCCGAAGTCGACGAAGCCAACAATTCGAACCTTGGGCTTTCAGTCGATAGCGACACCGTCACGTATTTTCCGTGGGACATCGACAGTAACGGGGTCGTGTCGCCGTTGGAAGCGTTGGCAACAATCCGAGCGATCAACACAAACGACGTCAGCAGCGATTTCAATGGTGACGGGGTTGTTACTCCGTTGGAAGCCTTGAGCGTTCTTCAGCGGATTGGCTACGTTCGAAACGACGGTGCCAGTCTGAAGACTGCGAAGAATCAACAACCTGGCAAATCGTCCACCGCGACTAAAACTGAAGTTAACATCTCCGATTTTTCGTCAACGCCGCTTTCGGGATACCGCAGCACAGAAGAAACACACAACAGCTTATTCGATACTGTTTTCGCGGAAACAGAAACCGTCCGAACCATTCCTGCTGCTGATGAAGCAGAAGCACTTTCTGACCACGACATTGACAAAATCGACTGGCTGGAATTCACCAATCTCAATGAGTAGGCCCAAACATAGCATGCGAATTCCGACGACTATACGCAAAAAGTTCATTGCCGTTTGTCCAGCGCTGCTGGCGTCCATTTGGATTACCGTCGGTAGCGGTCCGTGGGCCTATGTGCTGGGATCAGACAGAGTCCCATTGCAGTCCTCGATCACCGAGGTGCAGCCGATGACAGGAATTGTCCTTTGGTCTGACAGCGACAACGTTGAAACGGACGCGATCACTTTGGAGTACCGTTATTGCGGCTACAACGAAGTCGTGCAGCCCAATGGAGACTACGATTTCTCGAAGCTCGACCGAGTACTTGATGAAATCGCCGCGAGGAAACATCAAGCCGTGCTGCGATTCTATTTTGCCTATGTCGGGAAGAAGACAACAGTGCCCGACATGATCCGTAAGCGATCGGACTATGAAGAAACCGTCGGGAAAAGCGAAGGCGAAAAAACTCACTTCTGTGACTGGAGCAACACCGCACTTCAGGACTTCACGATCGACTTCTACACGCGTTTCGCAAAACGTTACGACAATGACCCACGGATCGCTTTTCTGCAAACAGGCTTTGGCTTGTGGGCTGAGTACCACATTTACGAAGGGCCGCGGAAAATGGGAAAGACATTTCCAGCGAAGAAGTTTCAAACGCGATTCCTGAAGCATCTCAGCCAGCAGTTTACCAGTCTGCCGTGGTCTATCAGCGTCGACGCGGCCGACTATGATTATTCACCGCTGGAGGACAATGACGAACTGCTGAAGCTGAACTTCGGCGTGTTCGATGATTCGTTTCTCTGCAAACCTCACCCGAAAGAAAACGCGATCAACTGGAAAGTGCTGAAGCCTGACCGCTGGAAGCGAGCTCCCGGTGGTGGCGAGTTCAGCTATTACAATCGCCGCGATCAAAAGAATGCTCTGGCAGAAAACGGTCCCAACGGCGTCCCATTTGCCACAGCCGCAAAGCAGTTTCACATCAGTTACATGATTGGCAACGACCAACCACAATACCGGTCGCTTCAGGATATCAAAGCCGCCAGCATGGTGACGGGCTATCGCTTCGAAGTCACGGCTGCCGACCTGACCGACAGGACTCTGCAGCTAACCGTGACAAACACCGGCATTGCACCGATTTATCGAGATGCGTGGTTTGCGGCGGGGAAAAAACGATCGGGGGTTTCGCTGCGAGGACTGCTGCCCGGTGAAAACCTGAAGTGCACGATCGCTGATGTGGGCGATGCGGACTTAAAACAGATTCATATCGCGTGCGATGCAATCCTGCCAACGCAGACCATTCAATTTCAGGCTGACTTGCGGTAGATTGCAGATCGCCCCTCTGTGACTCGGCCATTTGTTGCGTCGTTGCAGGCAAATCAGAAAGAAGCTTTCGCGGAATGATGAGTGTGTTAGCAAATTGTAACATTTGAGATGGGTGGCCGGGGTTGGACTGAGCTTGCGAAGGAAACCCCGGGGGTTCGCTTCCACTTCACTCCAACGCCAGCCACTCTTTGAATCCAACTTTGCAACTTTCTGCGACTACCCTTTCCCACAGAATAACAGTGCGATGGTTCTGCGGTTGCATACCGGGGTGGAAAGAACTTAACTTGCGGCCACTGTTCGTAACTTTTCGTAGGCGACGTCTTGTTTCACTTCGATGACTTCAACTCCATGCCGCGTCCGACCGCATTTCTTAAAATGATTTGCCGCTGGCCGTTTTCCTACCTTCTTCTGATCGGAGTCGTCGGTTGTGGTACCGCGAACGTGGAAGAATCCGGCACAAACACAGCATCGTCGGAAGAAAAGGTCGGTCACTTTCCCATTCGAAGCGAAGGGCCAAAGACACTCGACCCGGTACTGGGATCGACGCAGTACGACAATCTTGCGTGCGGCCAGATTATGGACACGCTGGTGCAGTACAAGTACCTCAAGCGGCCGTTCGAACTGGAAGCGCTACTGCTGACAGAAATGCCCACTACCGAAGATGACCTCACGTGGAATTTCACGCTGCGTGACGACGTCTACTTTCATGACTCCCCCTGCTTCCCCGACGGCAAAGGCCGCAAACTGGTTTCCAGCGACGTGTTCTATTCGTGGAAACGAATGGCCGATTCTTCGATCGGTTCCAAGTGCTGGTGGCTGATGCGCGACACGGTTGTTGGTTTCGACGAATATCGCGAACAACAACTGAAGGCGATTGAAGGTAAAGAAGGTGAACACTTCAACTATTTTGCCGATGTCGAAGGCTTCAAAATCACCAACGATCGTGAATTCACCGTGACACTCAAGAAGCCGTCGGCCCGATTCCTGTGGGTGCTGGCGATGTTTCAGACCAGCATTATTCCGCACGAAGCTCTGGAAATGTATGGCAGCCGCTTTGGCTTGCACCCGGTCGGAACGGGGCCTTACACCTTGAGCGACGGGGACTGGCAGTTCGGGCTCCAGATGATTCTGCGGCGCAATCCGAATTTTCGGGATGAGTTTTTTCCGGAAGAGCACATGCCGGAAGACGAAGAGCACGGATTGCACCTGGCGGCTGGCAGAAAACTGCCGTTTCTGGACAAGATTCACGTTTCGTTTCTGGAGCAGGACCAGCCGATGTGGCTGCACTTTCGAGCTCGCGATTTCGACTACGCTCAGGTGCCCGACGAAAACATGCCGCAGGTCTTTAGTAAGCGTTCCGTTGATGGAGAGCGCACCATTGTGATGAAGCAAAAATGGCGTGACGCCGGGATTCGCTATCAACCGGTCCCACTACTGGACTTTATTTTTATCGGATTCAACTACGACGACGATCTGGTCGGTGGTGACTCGGAACCAAACCGAAAACTACGTCAGGCAATATGTTCGGCTCTGGACTGGGACGAACGAAACCAAACATTCTATTTTGGGTTGAACGTGGTTTACGACGGAGTGATCCCGCCACTGCTGGAAGGCCACCCCCGTAACGGGCAGTCAGACGCCAGCTTTCGGGGACCAAATCTGGAACGCGCCAAGCAGCTGCTGGCGGAAGCTGGCTATCCCAACGGTGAAGGTCTTCCGGTGATCGACTACTTTGTTTCGCAGGGGCGTAACAATCGTGAACAAACGGAGATGTTGAAGCGGCAGTTGTCGGCCATTGGGATCCGCCTCAAGGCCAACCTGGTTGACTTCCCCACACTGATGCAGACGGTCGATGATCGCAAGGCGGCCATCTTTTCGTTTGCCTGGGGTTCTGATTATCCTGACGGCGAAAACAACCTGGCATTGTTCTACGGCCCCAACGAATCTCCCGGCAGTAATCACTTTAACTTCAGGAACGCGGAGTACGACAAACTGTACGAACAGATTGTGGGCATGCAGCCATCGCCGGAACGCACCGTGATTTATGAACGTATGCAGGACATCGTACTGCAAAACTGTCCTTATGCCGGCTCGATGGCGCGAACACGGCACTTTGTGATTCACGATCGGATGAAGTACTTCAAGCCAGTGGAAACATTTCATAACTGGTACAAGTACGTGGATGTGGAATAAGTATGGCAGATAACGTTTTCACTCGCATCGCCGCGACGATTCCGTGGAAGTACATTGTTCGCCGAACGCTGTACTGCATTCCCGTGTACCTTGGCATCCTGCTTTTGTTGATGCTGATTCTCCGCGTGCGTGATCCGGTTCCGGCGTTTATGGGGAAGAATGCCAGCCCGGAAGAAATTGCGCTCAAGCGAAAAGAAGTCGGCCTGGATCAACCCTTCTTCACACAGTACGGCCGTTTTGTGGGCCAGTTGGTGACGCTGAATTTTTCTGAAGAAAGCTGGCAGCAAAAAGGCCGTACGGTTGGGGAAATCGTCGGCGGCGGACTCGGCCCGACACTGGCACTGACAGCTCCGGCACTTGCGTTGACGACGTTTATTTCCGTCAGTATTTCGCTGATTGCTGCCTGGTTTCGAGGGCGCACGGTGGACCGCCTGTTGGTGTTCATCGCTGTTCTGGGAATGAGCGTTAGCTTTCTGGTTTACATTATCGTGGGCCAGTATTTCCTCGGCTACAGCATTCGGTCCGAAGACTTTGCGCCGTTTGCCATTAGCGGCTACGAATCCATTAGTCAGGTTGGGCTGTGGGAATACTTCACCGCTACCTGGCCATACTATTGTCTGTTGCCGGTTTTGATCAGCGTGATCGTATCGATGGGCTACGACACCCGCTTCTACCGCGCCGTGATGGTGGAAGAATCACAGCGAGACTACATCACAACGGCTCGTGCAAAAGGCGCAGGAGAAGGCCGAATCATGTTCCTGCACCTGTTGAAGAATGCGATGATTCCTGTGATCACGCGAGTCAGCATCAGTATCCCGTTTTTGATCACTGGCTCGTTTCTGCTCGAAATGTACTTTCGCATTCCGGGTGTTGGTCGAGCGTTAATCACGGCGGTTAACCAGGCGGACTTCCCTGTGGTGCAGACGATTGGAGCGGCGTTCGCGATTGCTTATCTGGCGACAAATCTTATGACGGACGTTTTGTACGCCATGGTTGATCCACGAGTGAGGTTGTCATGAGTGGAAATGCCAACACGGCTCGCCAGTCCCGTGTGTGGGGAAAGTTCCTCAAGCACAAGCCCGCAATGATCGCCCTGGCCATTATTGGAGTCTACGTCGTTGTCGGCACCGCTGTGATGTGTGGCATGGTTACGGTGGAGGACACGGCCAATGCGTATGCAGCACCTTTTCTGCCGGGATTCGGACTAAGCACTCCAGCAGAGCAAAGGCTCGACGATGCTGACTGGTACCTCAACAAGTTGCGTATTCCGTTAAGCAGTCTGGATCCCGAAGCGGCCTTGAAGGATTTTCCGATTGCCGACCTTATGGCATCGAAGAAGCCAGCCGAAGATTTGCGAAGAGCTCTTGCAAAGGGCGATGCCCTGCTGATGGAATTGAAGAAGATTCCGAATCTGAATTCAGTGGTTGAAAGTGGATCGCCCGAAGGCGTCGCTCATTCTGAGAACATTGCGGAACTGGAAGCTACCGTCGCCAGCCTGATGGAAGCAGATCCTCAGGTGGGATCGTTACGACGCTGGATGCATCTGTCACTGGGAACCGACCGTCTGGGACGTTCTAATTTTCTCCGAGCGATCTATTCTGTTCGTGTGGCGATCCTGGTGGGGCTTGTGACCGGACTGATTTCTGTCCTCATTGGTGCGTTAATGGGATTGGCGGCTGGCTATTTCGGTGGCTGGGTGGATGTG
>CAYZYB010000134.1:0-8907 GCA_964481505.1 uncultured Planctomycetaceae bacterium
ACAGAAACGCTGTCGAATCTTTCACTGACAGATGATCTGGCAACGCAGTTTGGGAGTGCCTTCCAGAACGTCGTCGATGTGCAGGTTGTCAACATCACGGCCACGATGCCGCCGATTGCGAACTTCGGATTTGTATCCGGCGACTACGACGGCACAGCGGGCAGCGACATGCTGGATGGAAGCTCCGCAGATGAGCTTCGCACGGGTGAACAGTTCCGAGTGATTCTGGTCGTGGAAATCGACCCGGATAGTGCCAACGCCGTTTACAACGCCGACGGCGAACTGGAAAACAGTGCCACAGCAGCCGGCGACGGAGAACTCGGCGGAAGTGCAACCGACGTTTCCGATGACACGACCGATAGCGACAACACGAACGCCTCAGGCGACATCGACAACGATGGCGACGATCCGACGACGCTGCTGCTGCCTCAGTTGGAAGTTCAGAAAACAGCCGGCACGCCAACTCCAGCTCAAAGCGGAACGTTTGGTCGCTACGACGTCGCTTACACGTTTGTCGTTACCAACACGGGTAACGACAACCTGTCGAATCTCACCCTGACCGACGACTGGAACGGACAGTTCGGCAATGCGTTTGTCCAGATTGTCGACGTGGATCTTTCCGATGACGTTTCCGGCAGCTCAACTGTCGCTGGTAACTCCACCTACAACGGTGGAGCGTCCGACAATCTGTTCGCGGCTGGAAGCATCCTGCAGGTCGGCGAATCAGTAACCGTGGTCGTTATCGTGGAAGTCGAACCGACGGCCGCAGGAGCCACCTTGGTTGACGGCACTCTACAGAATTCAGCCGACGTCACTGGCGATGGCACCTTCACGTCAGTCGATGATACGTCGGACGATCCGACCGACGCCGATACGACAGACAACAATGGCGACAACGACGCAGATTCACCGACCAACGTCACGTTCGCCGACATCGATCTGAAGAAAATCATCAGCACGGCAACGCCACCGGTTCCCGCAACAAGTGGCAATCAGGGCAACTACGATGTGACTCTGGAATTCGAAGTTCGCAACATGGGCACCGAAGCCCTTTCGACCTTAGCCTGACCGATGACCTGGCAACACAATATGGTGGAGCGTTCGTTGACGTCGTCAGCGTCAGCGTTGTGAACATCGATGCCGCGGTTCCGCCAGTTGCCAACTTTGGCGGCACGTCAGACTACGACGGTACGGCGGCCACTGACATCCTGATTGGTTCCGCGAGCGATGACCTGGGCGTCGGACAGGCCTTCCGAGTGATTCTGGTTGTGGAACTGGACCCCGATCACGCCAACGCCGTCTACAACGCGGCGGGCGAACTCGAAAACAGTGCAGACGTCACCGGACTTGGCGAAAACGGCAACACGGCAACAGACGTTTCTGATGACACTGCCGACAGCACCGATGCTCAGGATCCATCAGACGTCGACAACGACGGCGATGATCCGACCGCGTTTGTTCTGAGCGACATTGAACTGCAAAAAACGGCTGTCAGCACTGTTCCGGCCAGCAGCGGAACGGCCAACAACTTCGACATCACGTACGAATTTGTGGTCACGAATACTGGCAACGACACGCTGTCCAATCTGACTCTGACCGACGATTGGGCGGGGCAGTTCGGCAACATGTTTGTGCAAATCGTCGACGCCGATCTTTCCAACGGCGACGTCACAGCGCCCGCCGGCAGCGGGATCAATGGCACCACGTCCTATGCAGCTGGTGCGACCGATAATCTGCTGAACGGCCTGGGAACACTTGCAACCGGCGAAAGTGTGACCGTCACGCTGATCGTGGAAGTCGATCCGGATGCTGACCCAACGTTCCTCGTGAACGGCACTCTGGAAAACACGGCGACCATTTCGGCCACCGACTCCAGCAACAATCCGATCAGCGATGTTTCCGATGATCCGACCGACGCCGATGACACCGAAACCGAAGGCGACAACGATCCCGATTCTGCGACGAACGTTTCCTTCGCTGACATCAATCTCACGAAGAACATCTCCGGCTCACCGGTTCCATCCGAAAGTGGAACGTCCGGCAACTTCGACGTCACTTACGAATTCGTTGTGACGAACACCGGCTCAGAAGCGTTGTCTAACCTGAGCCTCACTGACGACCTTGCGGGACAGCTTGGTGGAGCCTTCGTTGATGTTGTGAGTGTGGAAGTCGTCAACATCGACTCCACGGTGCCTCCATTGGCCAACGCAGTCACATCGACGGGCGGCTACAACGGATCGGCGACCAGCGACATCCTGCTGGGATCAACGGCCGATGAAGTGCTGGTTGGCCAATCTTTCCGAGTCCTTCTGGTTGTCGAAGTCGATCCCGATAACGCCAGTGCGACCTACAACGCCAGTGGCGAACTGGAAAATTCGGCCGACGTCAGCGGTGTAGGTGAAAACAATGGCACAGCCACCGACGTTTCGGATTCCAATGGCGGACCGGACGCCAATGATCCGTCCGACGTTGACAATGATGGCGATGATCCAACGGCCTTCATTATCAGCGGTATCCAGTTGACCAAAACGGCCGTCAGCACGGTACCGGCCAGCAGCGGAATTTCGGACAACTACGATATCACGTACGAATTCGTTGTCACCAACACAGGCAGCGAGCCACTCACAAACCTCGAATTGACCGATAACTGGACGGCTCAGTTTGGCAACATGTTTGTACGAGTCGTCGATTCGGATCTGTCTGACGACGCGACCGTTCCAGCGGGCAGCGGTATTGGTGGAGCGGCTCTTTACCTTGGCAACCCGACGCAGAACATACTGAACGGACTGGGCACGCTGAACGCCGGAGATTCCGTGACGGTCACGCTGGTTGTTGAAGTCAACCCCGACGCGGATCCGGGTTTCATTGTCGATGGTTCACTGCAGAACAGTGCTGTTGTCACCGGAACGGACTCCAACAACATCTCTGTCAGCGACATTTCCGATGACCCGGCCGACGCAGACGACAGCGACGTCGAAGGTGACAACGATGGAGATTCACCATCAAACGTCGTCATTCCGGACATTGGTGTGGCGAAGGTCGCCGGCGATGCAGTGCAGAATGGCGATCGGTGGGATGTGACCTTCACAGTTCGCGTGGCGAACATCGGTACGGTTCCTTTAAGCGACCTTTCGCTCATTGATGATATCGAAAACGAATTCGGTAATGCCTTCTTCTCCGTCAGCGGTTTGACGGTTCAGAACTTCAACGGTGCCGGCACACCTCCAATCGCCAACACAGCCTGGGAATCCGATACCGAACTGAGCCTGGTCACCGGCGGGTTGATTCACGCTGGTGATTCCTTCGACGTCGTATTCACTGCGACGATTGACCCCGACGGCATCGATAGTATGTCTCAGGCACTGACGAACCAGGTCACCAGTACCGGAAGTGCGACAAACGCAGATGGCACTCTGATTCTGGATGACAGTGGCAACCCGATTACCACGTCTGACGACAGTGATAATGGCACAGATCCTCAGAGCGAAAACGGTGAACAAGTTACAGCGGACGGAATCAGCAACAATGATCCGACTCCGATTCTGATCGCCGACATCGGCATCGCGAAGGGCATTGTGGGCACACCGCAATTGCTCAACAACGACAACTATTCGGTGACTTACCAGCTAGTCGTCGAAAACACGGGCACCGTCAATCTCTCCGGCGTTTCTCTTGTGGAAGACCTGCAGGCTGAATTCGGCACGTCACTTGTTGGTGTGAGCGGCTTGATTCTGTCGACGGCTCCGAACGACAGCTTCAGCAACATCGTCGTGAACAACGCGAACTGGGACGGCGATAACGTGACGGAATTGCTGAACACAACCAATTCCACGCTGGCGATCGGCGATTCCTTCGTCGTGCAGTTCAATGCCGAAGTCGATCCAGATGCCATTGGCGCTCCCGATGATCTGGACAACCAGGTCACAGCCAATGGAATAGGAGTCGACGAAAACGGCGACACGATCACCGACAGCAACAACAACCCACTTGTCGCAACGGACTTGTCGGACAGCGGCACCGATCCAAACGGAGCCAATGACGGCAACGACACTAACACGGGCGGAACGGATGACCCAACACGCTTGTATCTGCCATCCGTCGGTGTCGCCAAACAGGCCGGCTTTGCCGTGCCGAATGCGGATAACCCAGAGCACCTTGACGTAACATTCACGCTCACCTGGCAAAACACGGGGTCCGCAGTTCTCACCAACCTCACCCTCGTGGACGACATCGCTTCTGAATTCGGAAGCCAGTTTGCAGGTGTCTCCGGCCTGACTGTTGGAAACTTCAGCGGCACCGGAGTCCCTCCAACAGCAAACGGATCGTGGGAATCCAACACCGCGTTGAACCTGTTGGTAGGAGGTACGGCGAACCAGGGAGATTCCTTCGAAGTTTCCTTCGTTGTCACGCTTTCGCCGAACGCCGATGGTTCGTTTGACAGCCTCACGAATCAAGCCGTCGGAACGGGCGACGCTCTCGACGACAACGGCAATCCGATCTTCGACGACAATGGCAATCCATTCGGAGCAACCGATCTGTCGGACGATGGCGTCGACCCGACCGGGGAAAACACATCAGACAACAGCGACGGTGTTCCACACAACGACCCGACGCCCGTCCAGTTTGCTGACCTCGGTATTGCGAAGTCCGTCGTCGATGTTTCGGACGTAACATTCAACGGCCACGCGATCGTGACGTTCCAACTGGTGGTTGAAAACACGGGAACTCTGGATCTCGATAATCTCAGCCTGGTCGAAAGTCTTGTCGGACACTTCGGCTCCGCTTATGTTGATGCGGGCAACCTGGTGCTGACCTCGTTGCCGAACGATGCCGACAGCAGCATCACTCTGAATTCTTCCGGCTGGAACGGCCGCAATGTTCTTCAGATGCTGGACACATCCGTCAACAACAGCCTGGCGGTTGGTGATTCCTTCACGGCCGAATTCACGGTTGAAATTAACGCTCTGGAAATCACAGACACGCTCGTCAATCAGGTGACTGGTACCGGCAACGCTCTTGATGAAAACGGCAATGCGATTCTGGACTCAAACGGCAATCCTCTGCAAACGGTTGACGTCAGCGACAATGGCCTGGATCCGAATTCAGAAAACGGCGAAGACGACACCGACGGAATCTTTGGTAACGACCCAACGCCCGTCGACATTGAAATTGACCCGACTGGTTACTTCTACGATGCCGACACGGGCCAGATTCTGACCGACGGTTTCATCAGTGTGACAGGCCCGAACCCGGGCAGCGTGATTCTGACTGATGCCGGCGAAGATGGCGACTATCAATTCTTCGGCACAGAAGCCGGCACCTACACGCTGCGTATTACGGCTCCTCCCGGCTACACACTCGACCGCTCCGCTTTGCAATCCAGCTTCTTCGACCCATCAGGACTCGGCAATCCCGTTGTGCTTGGAGCGTCCGACGCCGACGGCAATGGCGAACTCGACGGCGGAGTCTCCGTCACGGACTACTACATTCGGTTCGACCTCGAACCAGGCGATCCACTCATCATCAACAACAACCTGCCATTCCGCCGAATCACTCCAAGCGGCACGTCAGGCAACCCACCAAACCTGCCCGGGTTCGCACCACTGTATTCAAACCCAATCGGCAGCGCATTAAACGGCTATACCGGCAGCCCTGGACCGATCTATTCCGGTCGAGAAGTCATCGGCGGCTACTCGGGCAGCGGTGGCGCTGGCTTGCCCGTCGCTGATACCAACCAATCGTCAGGTGAAGACGGAAATCTTCTCACTTCAAACGGACACCGGCGGATCGACGTTGGGCATGGTTGTGGCCCGCGATCTGTTCATCCAGCAGACAACCTCGCCTGGTCCATCGATCGACAGGATGATGAGCGTCTTGCGCAGGAATTCAAACGGCAATTCGTCATCACGCTAGATGGCGACGTCAAAGCTCGGCAGTCTGCTTCGGTTCATCTGAATCTTGATGACGACTCTCGAGACCGAGGTCTAAAAATGGACGAGGATTTCGTAGAACGAATCCTCTCCGCCGTTGAAAGCTACGAAGGCCCAGGCCAACTCACATTCGACGGCCAGCGACTAACCTACACGTCCGATCAATCGGGCAGCGAAATGGCACCACTACTCGTTGATCTTCCGATCGTTGAAGGGGAACTCGAAAACGGTCTCGAAGATGTCTCAATCATTCTCGATGAGCCTCAAAACTCAACGATCGATCGCGACGGAGAAAATCCGGAGCTATTAGAGCCACCGATTCCTGAAGAGGCCGACGGTGAAATCCCAACCTCAAGCCTCGACGTCCCGCCACCAAAATCCTCATTCCTGAAAAGATTCCGCTCCTGGCTTTCGTAACCTATGTTCGTGATCTCTTGGAGTAATGAACCGGTGAATCCGAAAAACGCTCCTGGGCACGATTGACGAGCATGTCGTTGAAAATCTCCCGCTTCAAAGCGCGTTTTTAGACCGCGGTTCCATCAAGAAGAATGGTAGTTGAGCAAACCAGGTAGTGTAGTGACTTCTGAGTCACGGAGGTTGCCATGGAAGCGTGTTCGAAAGAGTTTCGTCGGGGTGTGTCGTGGGCGTGCAGCGAATTGGCGCCGAAGCAGCTGATGGCTCGCAAGCAGCGAACGAACAAAGGAAAGGAGACGTACGCGAAACGAAAGTGGATGGTCGAGCCAGTGTTTGGTCAGATCAAAGCGTATCGCGGTTTCCGTCATTTCCTTTTACGAAGCATGAAGCAGATGCAGAATAAGTGGAAAATCGTCTGCCTCACCCACAATCTTCTGAAGGCGTTTTAGAGTTTCGGCGCGAAAACCGGGATGCGATCGACCATGACGGACGTAAAACCCAAGTTTGATCAGTACGAATCCAGTACAGAAATGTTCCTCATCGAAGTCGGCTGGTTTGCTTAAACCAGCGTTTGCGCAATAAAAAAACCTCACGAATTGATTCGTGAGGCTAAGTGGCGGGGGCGGATTTGAACCGACGACCTCGAGGTTATGAGGCGCCACTTACGAACTCTTGTAGTTTGATATTTGCCTGTGTTGTTCCGCTTGGAATGGGAAATGTCAGCCAATTTGGCTGCTCAATCGTTATCACCAATTGTCAAGCTTTTCCAGTACTGACGCAATCCAATCCAGTACAAAACAGTACAGTCGAAATCGCAATGAATTTGCCAATTCATTGCGGCGCTTCTCGTCAATCTGTGGGGACAAATCCAGCACAGTACAGGCTCTCGTAGCCACAACGGCGAAATAACTTTGTTGGACAATTCGTGTGTAATCACAACGTGAAACGCGGGATGTAACCCGAGTTTTGCCAAAGAGCTTTCCTACAGAATTTTGAACTTTCTCTGACGAAGTCCCGTTTGAATTCGATCTGGTGGCGATCGAGAAATGTGAATTCCAGAACGCGTAAACGATACTCATCTTGCGGAAAAGTCAGATCATGGCCTGATCAGAATGTGAGTGCCCCAAAACGGTTGGTTTTCAGGCATCGAGAATGAGTAGCTCTGAATTTAGAATCACCTACTGGGTGCGCTCAAGAACGATTGCGCGAATAGGCAGTTTGCGTTATTGTGATAGTCGTCTTTCTGGAATTTGATGGAGCTCACACGATGAATTTTGATGATCTGACTGCGGCAGAACGCCTGATCGCGGAACAGGCTGTGTTGAATTTACGAAGTCTCAATGCTGCGTGCGACGACGCAGCGGATGGAACTGTGATCGCGATTGGCGAAGCCCTCGCTGTTGATCAGTGACGTGAAGTGACACGCAAAACTCTGCAGGCAGCCGTCGCTGCGCCGGTTGCGGGCATCGAAAAAAAGTTCGCCCGCCCGGATCTGCGAGTGTGGAATAAGGAAGTCTCATCATGGTCGAAAGTCGCGAACTCACATGACAACCGCCGGGGAAATTCAGGTCTCGCGGATCTATCCGGCGTGTGTGAAAAAGTGTGAAGCCGGATTCGTCGCTGATGAACGGCTGGGCGTAGACGGTCGCTATAGCATCGGTTCCCAACGAATGGCGGCTTGGGCTGGAGGCAGCTGGCCGCATCAAGTGGCGTCGGATCGACTGTACGAATTGTGTGGCATGCGAATGTGTCCGAATACAATTCGTGAGATCGCTCAGAAACACGGTGCGGCCATGGATGCGTGGCAAAGTTCTGCCCCGCAAGCGTGTCGTGAGTTTCGCGAAACGGCGGGGAAAACAGAATTCACAACTGATGGCACATGCGTCAATACGCTTGCGGGCTGGCGTGAAATGAAGATTGGTATCTTTACCAAACGTGAATCGGGAGACACGGCGACTCCAGACGAATGGGCGAGTCGCGAACTTCCCAGTCCGTCCACAAGCTACGCATTTGGTGCCATCGAAACCAGCAGTCTGTTCGGCAGGAAGTGGAAAAGCAGCGCTGGTCGCCTGGGAATTTTGGACACATCGAACATCACCGTTCTGGCAGATGGAGCGAAATGGATTTGGGAAGAGCAGCAGAACAGTTTTCGTGGAGCTACCGGTGTGCTGGACATTTTTCACTCCGTCGAACACATCTCGGAAACATCGCGAGCTGTCTTCGGGGCGGAAAGCGACGAGGCATCAAACTGGCTGGACGAAGGTCGCATGATTCTGATTCGCGACGGTTGGCCGGGGATTTGTGACTTCATCGATGAAACTTACAAACCACTGCGTTCGAAAACGAAACGGAAATCGTTGAGTGGCCTGAAGTCCTATCTGGTTTCTCACATGGACCATCTGAATTACGCGGACCGCCTTGCGTCTGGCGAATCGATTGGCTGCGGCCAGGTGGAAGGGGCTGGCAAAAACATAATCGGACGCCGACTCAAGCAAACCGGAGCAAGATGGGCCGTCAAACGTGTCAATCGAATGGTGGGACTTTGCGCCAATCTCTACAGCAA
>CAYZYB010000135.1:0-8899 GCA_964481505.1 uncultured Planctomycetaceae bacterium
TTTCTCTGCCATTGATAGCTGATCGCGCCGATCCCGTCGTTATCTGTAAGTGTGCTGTTGGCTACCAATGTTTGATTTTCGGTCGTAGTGCCTGTGATCGTGATCGTGCCGCCGGGCGCATCGTTCACGTTGGCGACTGCTCCGACGTCTGCACTGCTCACAGCTTCGTTTGTGCCACCACCGTCGGTGTAGCGAGCGACAACATTTATCAGCGTCCCAACATCTGCGTCCCCGAGTGTGTATGCCGCATTACTCGCGCCAGCGATGTCGACTCCATTCCGCTGCCATTGATAAGTTATCGAACCGAGCCCGTCGGCATCGTCCAGATCGTTGCTGGCCGTCAGGGTCTGGTCTTCTGTCGGCGTTCCAGAGATCAAAACCGTTCCCGTTGGTGCATCGTTGACGTTTGTCACGGGCCCGACCGCTGTGCTCGAAACACTTTCTGCCGTACCATGTCCATCCACATAGCTCGCCACAACCCGAATGGAAGCACCAACGTCAGCTTCCTCAAGCGTGTAGGTGATTCCGGTTGCGGACGTGATGTCGACACCGTTGCGTTGCCACTGATATGAGATCAGCCCAAGGCCGTCGTTGTCGACCAGTGATTCTGCTGCGGTCAGAGCCTGCCCCTGAGTCGCGGTGCCGGATATTGTGACAGTTCCGGAAGGCGCGTCGTTAATATTGGCAACGGCCCCAACCTGAGAACTGCTCACAGATTCGTTGGCACCAAAGCCGTCGGTGTAAAACGCGACCACATTAATCAACGCGCCCACATCCGCGTCCGTCAGAGTGTATGTCGTGCCGGTGGCGCTGACGATGTTGTTTCCGTCTCGTTGCCACTGGTAATTGATCGAACCAAGGCCGTCGACGTCGGCGAGATCATTGCTGGCCGCCAGCGCCTGATCTTCTGTCGCAGCTCCGGTGATGGTAACTGTTCCCGTGGGGGCATCGTTCATGTTGCCAACTGGGCCAACAGCGATGCTCGCTACGCTTTCGTTCGTTCCATTGCCGTCGGTATAGGTCGCGACGACTCGAATAGAACTGCCAACGTCATCGTTTTCCAACGTGTAGCTGGTACCGGTAGCGGAAGTGATGTTCACACCATCTCGCTGCCATTGATAGGAAGTCGCCCCAACACCATCGTCGTCTGCGATCGTATTTGTGAATGTCAGAACCTGCCCCTGAACCGTAGTTCCGTTTATGGTCAGGCCGCCGAAAGGTGTGTCGTTAACATTCGCAACCGGACCAACCTGCGCACTGCTCACGGATTCATCCGTGCCGCCGCCGTCGGTATAGGATACGGTCACGCTTATCAGCTCACCTACATCAGCATCGGTCAGCGTGTACGTTGATCCGTTTGCACTGGCGATGTCCACGCCGTCGCGCTGCCACTGGTATGAAAATGTCCCTAGACCGTCGAGGTCTGCAAGGTTAACGTCAGCGGTGAGTGTTTCGTCTTCTGTTGTGGTACCACTGATCGTGACCGTCCCTGTTGGTGCGTCGTTGCTGTTGGCGATCGGGCCTGCTGCAGAACTTGTCACACTCTCGTCTGTTCCGCCGTTGTCCGTGTAACTGGCGACCACAGTGATGAGTGTTCCGACGTCGTCATTCACAAGCAAATAGGTCGAGCCAGTCGCTCCGCTGATGTTCACGCCATCTCGCTGCCACTGATAGGCGATTGTCCCGATCCCGTCACTGTCGATAATTGAACTTGTTGCAGTCAGGACCTGCCCCTGCGCAGCCGTTCCCGAGATATCAACGGTCCCGGTTGGTGCGTCGTTTAGAGGATTGATCGTCAGCAGGACTAAGCCGCTTCGCGTTGTATGACCATCAGTGACGTAGTACTCAAACGAATCACTCGTGGTTTCACTGCCGTCATGGATATATGTGAAAGAGCCATCTGGAAGTAGAGTGAACGATGCAGCGTGATCGGGACTCTCTTTGACAGAAACGGTCAGTGTTCCTCCTTCGGCGTCGATGTCATTGTTGAGTAAGCCGCCGGGACCGGATTCGATCGCTCCGGCAGTAATCAGATTCCCGCTGATTGAGCTGACCTGAACAGCAATTTCGCTTGCCGTTGCAGATGTCGTCTGGACACGTACTTCGTCGATAATCCCGTCGAAGGTTCGCGTTGCCGCCACACTGTGGTTTCCAATGACAAGGTCGAGTGCAGCATCGGAATTGGCTGTCCCGGAAGGGGTTTGGTTTTCGGTGATCGCTTGCAGCACGCCGTCGATGTAGATTTGTGGCGGCGTCGTTGGATCGTCGTTGTCATAAACGACAGTGACCTGTTGCCAGGTGTTGAGTGTTAATGACCCTGTCGCGGTGGACCATTGGCCGATTCCGCCGCTGAAGCCCTGCTCAAAGATCAGGCGACCATCTGTCCCGTTACCCGCGACCTGCAACGCCCATCCGTTGCCATTGCCGGCTGCCCCAAAAGTCGTGGATGCTTTGTCTAAAATTCGCCCGAAGCCAGCTTCGCCCCAATCTGAGGGATTGATCCATGCAGACACGGTACCGCCACCAGCGAATACATCATCGATAGAATCATCGGATCTAATGTTGATGCTGCTGTCGGTGCCGTTAAACGATCCCGCTCCGGCTACAATTCCCTGCGCCGCGGAGACTCCGGTCTGCTCGCCATCATTGTTTCCTTCGCTCGAATCCAGGGTATTGCCGTTGAAGTGAAAGACAGCGACGTGATTCGCATCCCAAACCGGTGACGCGGAACTCGTATCGATTGCATCAGGGTTCTCGTAGTAGATCCATATCGAATCTGTCGTAGAGCCTGCGTCGATTGTGGGAACCTGAACCCAGACGTACGAGAATCCGGCATTGTCCCATGATTCGATCTCGTGCGCCAGCAGCGTGCCGTCCTGATCGGTGAATCTCAAGTCCTGGCCGAACTCCTGAGTTTTCGAATAGTCGATATTGACCGCTGATGTATCGGTTGCGTGCAACCTAACAAGAATCGGAACGTTCGAAACTTCTGACTGACCACTATTGTCAAATGTCAGTTGCTGCCTTTGTTTCCATGATGGAAGCGCCCAGTCTGAGATGGCCGTTTGTGTTACTATCCCTCCTTCGTCCAGGGTGTAGGTGTCTACATTGGCAATAGGCGGCGTGTTGACCGTGACCTGCAGCGACGGATTAAATGCTATTTCGAGAGCCTGACTGGATCCGTGGCCAGCAACGAAATCGCCATCGTAGGTTCCGTTGGCCTCATATCGGACAATGCGGTCGTTACCAGAGTCGACGACGTACCACTTGCCGTCTGGTCCGCGTGTGAAGCCGGCAATTGCGGTGATCTCGCCCGCCTGGGCTGTGACAATATCACCGATTATCGCACCAGTGGCTCCGTGAAACTCGCGGATGACGTTATCCGCTGAACTCGATGCAAAGAGAGTTCCGTTGATATCGAAGTAGAGGTCGATATTCGTAGCTCTGCCAAAAGACGCAAACGGCCCGCCTGGAACCGGGGCTCCCGTGTTCCCATCAAATTTCAGGATTTCTCCAGTCGCCTCATTGGATACGTACAGGAAACTATCCGGGCCGAACGCAATACCGTCCGGCGCATCAAGGCCAGATCCAGCGGTAACGAATTCTCCTAGAAAACGACCATCGCTACCGCTGTATCGCAGCACGCTGTTGGTGTTTCTGCTGGTTACGTACAGGTTGTTGACAGGGCCGAATGCGATGCGCCCCGGACGATCCAGTCCTCCGCTGTTTTGATGAACAAAGAAGTCAACAAACTCCCCGGTGTTTGGATCGTGTCTGGCGATACTGTGTCCCGTATTGCTTGAGACATAGAGAAATCCATCCGGTCCAACGACAACGTCAACCGGATTTTGTGCCGTTGCATTGGAATTTGTCACTCCGTTTAAGTTATCGTAGAGCCTGTTGTTGGCGTAACTGGTTGCGAAAGCTCGCGATGGTGTATGTGTGCCGTCTTCGTCTGTTGCTGACACCAGGATATTGTTTGTGAAACCATCGTTGTGGTACGTGTACGTGACTGATGATGGGTTCCCGGTAATCGTTTGCACGTAACCATCTCCCCAGTTGATTGTCCAGCTCTGAATAGTGTCATCACCAGCATCGATCGCAGAGAGATTTAGTGTGAACAGTTCACCACGACCGACTTCGGTGATTCCTGTGACAATGATCTCTGGCGGAGCGTTTTCGACTGTGAGGGTGGTCAGATCAATTGTTGAAAATTGATTGCCGTCGGAGACACGCAACGCCACGGAATATGTCCCGTCGTCAGTGATCCCCAAAGCCTGCAGTTCCGACCATGACAGTGTGGGACTAACGCTGGTCCGATCGGCAGTGAATGTTGTGCCGTCGTAGTTGATGTCCCATTCGTAACTGAGTGAACCGCTATTGCCGCCATCACCTTCAAACGAACCGGTACCATCCAGAGTCAGTGATTGTCCTTCGAGAATCACCAGATTGGCACCGGCATCGGCAGTGGGAATCGTATTCACTGGTAGTGCCACAAGCGTTGCTGTGCCAAATGCCGACGGATTCTGAAAAGCCTCGTCATTAGTATCGTTCCACGCAATCTTTGTATCGCGGTTACCACCGTCGTCATCGTCCGTAACGTGTACATCTATCCCGAGCGTATTCAGGTCCGCCGGCGTGATATTTAATGAGTCCCACGAAATCGCTACCTCAATGCGGTATCCATCGTTGCCTGGCAGGTTTGACTGGGCAAAGGTAACGCCCGAACGCCCGTCGACAGAATTCGCGCCCAGGGAAATATTGGGGTCGTTGTAGCGGAAGCCATATTCAAAATCGTTTATTCCGTCGTATGACGTGCCCCGACTGCGATCTCCGTCAATGTAGATCTCCACAAGATCGTCGTTGAAGGTGGCACTCGAGTCTCTTACAAGGATGTCGTCTGTCACATCAACCAAAAAGTACAGATTTGCGTCGTCCCAGACAGCCCTCCAGCTGGCAGACAGGTCGCTGTCATCGTCTATGGTTCCAATATTAACCTCATTGATTGTATGACTGAGCGCCGCCCCCCAGATCGAATCGAACTGACCGTCGATCGTTGGTCCGCTGGTCACCTCGTTGATTGCCGTGACGTTGCCCGTTGACGAGAACGTTGAACTGACGAGCGCAATTCCATTGATGCTTTCGCTGCCACTGTTGAGGTCAATTTCTCCCCCTTCGAATAACAGCGTCGCCAATCCAATCGTGTCGGGAACAGTCTCCTGTTCCGTCTTTTCCACCGTCAGTGCAAGAATGTCTTGTTTGCTGTGTGCCTGGCCGGCGAATGTTCCGTTGTCATTAATCTGTACCAGCAGCGTTCCGGCTTCCAGAACAGATGCTCCAAACTCGGTGTCCTGCTGGATCAGGTGCAGCCCGTGAATCTGATCGTCGTTGTTACCCAGCGCCGCCCCGGTCAACAGTGTCTCAATCACCTCCGCTGCGGAGTTGACTCCTGTTCCTGTAATCTCAAGAGTCGAAATGTTCTCGTGATTCGGATTCGAATTGGTCACCAACAGCGTACCAGCCGTGAGTGTCGTTCCGCCGACAGTGGTATCCACCTCCACGACCGAAAGACCGTGAACGTTGAGCGTCTGGGTTGTGTTCGCGACGCCGTTGTCAAGCAGCATGAACCATTCGCCATTGGCTACCGTATAGTCGGTCGCAGACGCCGGACGAAAAACGACAATATCCCTGCGATCGGCGTCGAATTGAGTGGCTCCGGAATTTAACGTTACGGTGCCTCCGCCACTCGGATCCAGAGTCAACACCAGATCACCGCGTTGAAGATCGAAATGGTTTGGCTGAAGTCCAATTCGAACGTTCGATTCTGTGTAATGAAGCGCTCGGATATCTGCAGGGGCATCAAAACCGGCGAGCCTCGAGAATGAGCCGCTGGTTGTTCCGGCATCCAATTCGAAGGTATCACCACTGTTGCCGAATTGAACGATCTCGTTGCCATCCCAGGTTTCGCCGGTCGCGTCGCCCTGTCCCGTTGTCGTGAACCAAAGCTCTGCCGTCGCCGCTGCTACTGTGGAGCTTCCCGCGACATCGGCAAAACTGTCACCAACTCGAATTTCGTCGATGTTGGTGTTGCTCCCCGAAAGAGCGCCAATGATTCCGACGCGAGTGAACGTACCCAGATCTGCAGATGTGAATTGCGCAGTTGCCGACGATGGTGAGTCCGGCGCTGCTTCGCCTGGAGTGGGGTTGACGTACAGGGTGACGGTGTCATTCCCAGCCGCAAACTCAATCTCGGCGACGACGAAATAGACTTGACCACTTGCTACGGCATTGTCGATTGTTGCGGCCGTACCAGGTACCCCGTTTTCTGTGATTAGAAAATCTGTGGAACTTGTCCCTATCGTCACTGTATCTGTGCTGCCGTCTCCATCGCCGAGTTCCAGCGAGACGCCTCCAAGCCCCGTGCTACCCGGCTGCAGAAGAAAACTGAACCAGGCGGATGTGCCGTCGGCTCCAAGCGTGGTGCTCAACTCGCGACTTTGCCGAAAGAATCCAAACGAACTCACCTGCGCGCTACCGCCCTGCACTGGCAGCGCGCCGACAGGCGCGCTTAGCCCGTCTGCGTTCACAACCGCGGAGTCACCGACAGTCGTCGTCCACGCCGTTGCCCAGCCCGCTCCACCGTTGGCTCCTTCAAGCGATCCCGCTACATAGTTAAATGATTCGTACGCATCGAGTGTTAGCAGACCCACCCATTGCACCTGAGTGTCGAGCGTAAATGCAACCGCCGTTTCGACCTGGCCAATCTCGTGCTCTAATTCCCAGTTGGCACCCAGTGATGCATGTCCAGTATCGTCTGTGCTCGCGGCAACGTCTGTGCCAAGCAGGGTGTTGAGTGATTCCGTGAGCTGAATACCGCTGTCACTGGCGGCAAGGTCGCAGCCATAGATCAACAGGTCAGCATCTGCCGTCATCGAATGTTGCCACGTGACCAGTTCCGCTGCGTATCGATCGATGTTCTTCTGACTAAGCACACTTGTGCCCAACAGAATTTCACCTTCGTCGCCATGAGACACCAAATGCAGGGCTGAAACGTTGCTGAGTTCCTGCAGCGCGTTCGTGATTTGAGCAATGCCATCCTGATGCGGATCCAGAACCAGAATCTCAAAGGCGCGACCGTCCTGTGAATGCAGATCTGCAACCAGTTGTTCGTAGTTGTCCGCGGCGGGATCGATGACGACCAATTCTACCGTCGCCTGGATTTCTGTTTCTACCTCCGCCTCTTGTGTCACGTCGTCCTGTGTGGCAAAGCTGCTGAAGTTATCAGTCGGTGCATCCGCAACGAAAGCGTCTTCAGCAGCGGCGGGCGGCTCCACAACTTCAGCCACTGCCGCGACAGGCGAAGCACTCATCAGCACACGCTGTTCAAGCTGCACGATTTCCAGCGGTCGAGTGATCGCCTCATCATCGCGAAAACCACTCCGAACAACGTCGAGTGCCTCAGCGACAAGTCGTTGAGTCATTCGTTGTAGATTTTTGAACTGAGAGCTCATCAGCGGCTTTCGCTTCGTAAGTCCGCGGCTGACGGGAGGTTCTGACGTCAACCCTGCGGCGAATTCATTTTTGTGTGCTCGATAGCAATCCCCGCGAGCGCATACGTTTCCCTGGATTGCCCAACCCTAAAACCTACGCCATGCGGGCATCTATGCAGCCGATTTCCCCAGGTATTCCCAATGCAACGCATCGGTAGAAGTACGCAACTCACTACATTTGCTATCGCCGTGACCCGCCGTGCAATGGGATCAATCGAAAAAAACCGCGTGCTCCGCGCAGCACGGTGTTGATATGCAGCTACGCCCAAAACGCAGTCGCTCCGCCTGCACTGTGCGCGGAGTTCTACAAAAGCGACAACGACACGACGAAGGAGACTGACGTGAGGATCCGTTGGCCTGCTTGTCGCCGCGCTTCCCACGCTGCTGGCTTATCCATCGTGAGCCGCAGAATGGGAAACAGACTTTCGGTCGTTGCTGTCTACGACGAAAACGTCACGGGTTCACAGTTGTTGCGAGCAGAACTTAGCGCTGCATCCAGAACCCGCTGGGTCTTTAGAGCGATCTCGGGCCAGTGGCTGTCCACTTTTCCGGCCAGCACAAGCGTCGCGAAAGTGCGGAACAGCTTCGCTTCCTGAGCGGTCTCGGCGTTGTTGCTGTATTCCGAAACCGAAATTGTCTTCAGGTACTTTTCCATGTTGAACAGACAGCCGTTGTCGACGAACTGATGATTCGCCACGTCAAACGAAACCGTATTTCCGAAGTACGGTAAAACAAGGTCTTTCCATTCGACATAACCTTTGGTCCCGCTGATATTCACCCACTGCTGATGGTTACCTCGAAACGAATTGTAGAACGTTGCGGACACTCCACTGGCAAAGTGCATTTCCCCCTGAAACTCCATCGGAACTTCTTCAGGACTGTCCGGACGCTTGGCACCGTGCAGAATTCGGCCGCGCACTTCCCTCGGCATTTCATAATTCATCGCCCACAGCGTGGCGCGAATGGTGTACCAACCCAGGTCTCCAAGGCATCCAGCCGGTTCGAGATTACTGCTGGCGCGAATGTTGCTTGCAACCCATTCTTCATCCGCACAAAAACTGAACTGACTGGCGATGCGACGGATTTCCCCCACGCTTTCGCCGTCGTCCAGCACCTCACGCACTTTGGGCAAACGTGCGCTGTGCATGAACATCACACCGTCCATAAACTGCACGTTGTTGGCTTCGCAAGCGTCGATCATCGTCTCAACATCCGCAGCCGTCACACCACACGGTTTTTCAACCATGACGTGCTTACCCGCGTTCGCGGCTTTCACAACCCATTCGGTGCGAATCCCCGTGGGCAGCGGAACGTAAACCGCATCAATGTCTGCTCGGGCAAGCAGGTCG
>CAYZYB010000136.1:0-8878 GCA_964481505.1 uncultured Planctomycetaceae bacterium
CCGTTGTGCCGACGTGTGCCGACGCAGTATTGGCTGGCCTGCTTAGCGCACCGTATCGCAGACTGACACGATACACCTCGTTGTCATGCCGAAACTTCCGTCGCTGCAGAGAAGCCTTGAGACCAAACGCTGTGTACACACGTCGTTGCGGGTTGGCGCTGTTTTGGCAGCAGTGCGATTCCGATCCGGCCTGCATTGTGGGTAATACAGGCTGAGCTCACCGCGTCTGTTGCAGAAATGCCAGCAGGTCCAGGATTTCGGATTTCGAAAACGTCATCAATAAACCTTCCGGCATTGTGGACTGTCTGGCGGGTTCTAATTCGTCCAGCTCCGCTTTGTTGAGCGTGACGGTTTCTTCCGGACGCAGTGGATTGGGTAGCAGCGTGATCGTGTCATCGGTCTGCTGTGTCGCCAGTCCGATTTTGACGGTTCCGTCCAGCGTCACTGCGACCCAGGTCTGGTACTGCCTGTTGATCTCCGATGATGGTTCCAGAATTTGCTTCAGCAACTTTCTGCCCGTGAAACGTTTGGTGACGTCTGTTAAATCCGGGCCAAGTTTCTTTCCTTTTCCGGCGACTTGATGGCACCTGATACAACCGGCCACGGTAAAGACGGTTTCGCCCCGTTTGGCCGATCGCGTTCTGAGATCTTCGACATCGTTGTCGAAGTCGTCGGACTTCCAGTGCTTCACAAATCTGCGAGTCACTTCATCTGCAGATGGCGTCGGAAGTGGGCTGTCGTCCGGGATTACATACAGTGAGCCGCGCATGACTTTCGAATGTCCGGGGTAGGTACACAGAAAGCGATAACGCCCCGTTTCTTTTGGTGCTTCAAAGTACACGGTATATTGGTCACCGGGGTTTAGCAGAGGCGAAAAGCAAAGTTCGGCGGGATCCTCAGGGACATAGTGAGTGGCGATGGCTTTCGGATTCGCGGCCAGAATCATGGCCTGTTCTCCGAATTGTTCCAGCCGATCGGCCTTCACAACGACCACATTGTGCGGCATGCTCGGATCGGCATTGTGAAATGTCAAAGCCACGCGACTCCCCGGAGCGATTCGCAGACGACTCGGTTCATACTGTAAACCGGTGACTGCATTGAGCGTTAGCTTTGTCGATTGTGACACCCAGCCGAAGTTTGTGCCGAATTTGTCCTGTTCTACCAAACGCGGATCCTGTTTGTACTTTTCCGCTTTCGGAAATCCTGGGGAGCGACGTTTCGCGACAAGCTGGTAACCTGGAAAATCGGTGAATGCAGGGCCGAGCTTGTAGATGGTGCTGTAGGTGTCTGGTGTGAAGTCAGCACCATCCGCCGCCTTCAGCTTTGCATGCAGATGAAACTGCATCACAGGATGCAGTTGCGGGATTTCGACGAAGAAGCTTCTCTCATCCGGCAGCAGGTGCACCGACTTTACAGGAACGTGATCATGTCCCTGCCGGCCTTCCTGCTTGACGCTGTATTCCGGCGATCCGTATGCGCCGCTAAACAGATAATTCCACTGTTGGCAGAAAACGTTGTCGACCGTGATCGACGACGGGTCAAGTGGTGTGTTGCAGTGTACGATCAGGCCGTTGCTGCGAGTTTCTATATTCGTCGGCAGATGAAAACGCTTGCCGGTAAACCGCAGACGCTGTAAGCCGCCGTTTTCGCGTCCGTAACTCTGCCATCCTTCTGTCCCGGCAACGTAAATGTGTCCATCGTTGGTGTTGAAGTGCAGACGGCAGGCTCCGCTGTTAAATTCGCCCGGCAACGGGACAACTCCGCCCTGAACAACATCTCCATGTTCCTCTCGCAGAATCATGTAGTGGTTACAGTATCCATACGATGAACCGATCACTTTCCCGGACAGCGGCCCAAGGCGACTATCATTCGGCAGGAAGCAGATTTCTCCGGCAGAATTATCAATGCCGCGAGGCACAAAGCACTGAGGCAAATCGTAGCCAAATTCACGATACCCGTCGCGCGGGCCACGATGGCCGTGAAAACTGTTGTCGCGAACATCGAAGATAGCTGTCCCGGGCGTCCATGTTCCTTCCTGCACGGTGGCCAATACGATGCGACCATCCGAAGAGACGCCAATGCCGTTGCTGTTTCGTAGTCCTCTGCCGAGTGATTCTGGTTTTCCGCCGTCGGTCAGTCGAGCCACTCCGAAGTCGCGAGATGCAACCGCCCAATACAATCGCCCCTGATCGTCCTGTTGCAGTGATGTGGCGAAATCATGCCCGCCGGTGGTGGGGTATTCGTTGGTGACGCATTCGTAAAAGTCGGCCTCCCCGTCAGCGTTCAGATCATGAAGGCGTGTGAGCTGATCGTTGCCGCCGAGGATGACCTTTCCATCTTGAACAACAATGCCCAACGGTTGGTAAAGACCGGCAGCAATGCGTTGCCACTTCAGTTTCTGTAATTGCTCATCAACGCCGCTCACCATCCAAACGTCACCCAACAGAGTGGAAACGACCATCCGACCATCCCCCATGCTTCCAACGCCGGCAAGCCTCATCGGCGTTCGAAAAGGATTCTGCGTTGCATACGGAACTGTCAGCGTGTCAATCGCGAAAGCCCTGTCCTCCGTTCCGCGTTCTCCCGCGGTGGTGACGGTCTTTTGTGACCATTGCCCTGAGCCCCCGCGCGTGAACGCCACTGGAGAATACTCCTCCGACAAGCTCGAAAGCTTTTCTGCCAAAGCTTCGGGCGTTTTGCCAAAGGCCAAATGAAACGTCGTGTTGGAAACAGGTTTTCGAATCAACAGCTTCCGGGTTTCCGCGACAGTGTCGATTTCCGCAACGGAAGGATCGAATGCGCCAAGCAATTCTGCGTGACTCGGTTTACCAATCGCGAGCTTAGTCCCGGATCGAACGCTGCCAACGAACTGCAACGATCGGAACAGAACATCACCATGAACCCAGGTGCGGTCATACACTCTGGCGTCACCAATTTGGTACGTGAAGACAACGTCGGTTCCATGGCGATAAAATCCGAGATACCGCGTGGCCGTTTCTTTCGGCAACTGCCAGCCGCCGCCGGCGAAATTCTGCAGACGCTTTCCAACCACGGTGGCACCATCGTGGACGCCAAAGCGGTTGGAGCCTCGAGTCACAAAACCACCGTGCCACGAACCGATAACGCTCAACACTTTTGGGTCAAAGACAATTCCGATGGCGTTATCCCCCGACGTCAGCCCGACAGCGACTCCCTTCTGCGTGTTCTTTCCAAAGTGTCGAATGCGACTACAAATCACATTCCCGCTGTCGACGTTGTTCAGAGACTTGTCGACGCTGTTTTCGGATGGGTTTTGTCCCCAATGCCCGAATGCGCCGCCATCAAGCCCCGGGAATTGAGGCAACAAAGCAGGTATCGGTTTGTCCGACTCAAGAAACCGTTCCGCCTGATTCCAATAGAAATCTCGCAGCCGATTGGCCGGAAATGGAGCAAACGCTTCCTGACAAACGGCGACGACGTTTGATGTCAACAGAATAATGACAGCAGAAAATACACGACAAAGCATGGCGATACTGGCAACTGAGTTGAGGAAGGCGTGGCACTTGCATAAATGGTACTTTTATTCGGGCCACGATTCGAACCTGCAGGCTTGGCTGGTCAGCCCCGCTTAACGCAACAAGGCGGCTGGTCGCCTCGTTTTTTGCCCGCTGGCATTCACGGAGCAGCAAATTTCGCAATCTGCCACAAAACTATTCCCTCTGTTACGTTTGATTCCGATTTTCGTCCTAAGACCAAGCGGGTATAATATGCTGACGGCATGGGACGGCTAACGTGACAGCAGCTTTCGACAGGCAGCGTGTCCGGATATCCCAATGTCGCGGAGGTCGTGGAGACTTTTGGCACCGTTTTTTTGGGCGTGGCCGAAGCTCTCGACAAGCTCCTCTACAGTTAGTGGAACGATTCATTTGAGGCCTTGCCTCACAAAATAAAAGTAGCGGGTATGATTGGTCCATCAGATGTTTATCACTGGTCGAAGTCGGGAATGATTCCGTCTACGGCTCGACGTTCGCGTTGGCGAGCTATGGCAAAGAAGGTTATTCGCCGCAGTGAGAAACTGAATTCACTCACTGACGACGAACTCACGGCCGCCGGTCGAAAACTGCGATGGGAAGCTAAGGCTGGCACTCCCCTGGACAAGCTGCTGATTGAAGCATACGCATTGGTTCGTCAGTCCTCTCGACGCACGCTGAAGATGGAACACTTTGAAGTGCAGATCATGGGGGCCATCGCACTGTTCGAAGGTCACATCGCTGAGATGCAGACAGGGGAAGGAAAAACGCTGACAGCCACGATGCCCGCCTTTCTGCGCGCGCTGCCAGGAGGTTCGTGTCACGTCATCACCGTCAACGATTATCTGGCAGGACGTGACTGCGAAATCATGGGGCCCGTCTTTCAAAAGCTCGGGCTGACGGTTGGCAAGATTATGGAATCAATGGAACCCGACGAACGTCGCGAAAACTATGCCTGCGATGTAACCTATGGCACATCAAAAGAAATGGGATTCGACTTTCTGCGCGACCGCCTGCGAATGGGAGCCAGCCCGGATGACAGTGGTCCTTCGCTTCGAAAATTCGTACGGACTTTGCAGGGCGCAGAAGAGCCTGTACAGCGCGGGCACTATTTTGCCCTGATCGACGAAACCGATAGTATCCTGATCGACGAAGCTCGAACGCCGCTCATCATCGGACTCACGCAACCCAACGACCCCGGAACGGTCAACCTGTTTCGCTGGAGCAACCGTGCGACGTTTCAACTGGAACCTCAGGCGGACTACGTCTACGAACCGGAACGACGTTCGGCCTGGTTAACAGACGCCGGGTGTCGCAAAGTGGTGCTCATGTCGAAGCCGTCTCTGATGAACTCGATGGACACTGAGCGGATCTATACGCAGGTCGAAAAAGCGCTGACGGCAAAGCATGCCTTCATGAAAGACCGCGACTACGTAATCGTTGACGACAAAGTAATGATCGTCGACGAAGGTACCGGACGAATCATGGACGGAAGAAAATGGCAGGATGGATTACATCAGGCCATCGAAGCCAAAGAGCTGGTCCCGATTACCGCCGCTACTGGTGAAGCCGCACGGATAACTGTGCAGAGTTTCTTCCGTAACTACACCAATCTCAGCGGCATGACGGGGACAGCCATCCCGGCGAAGAGGGAGTTGTGGAAAACGTACAAGCTGAAGGTGACGAAAATCCCCACCAACAAAAAGTGCATTCGCCGCGGTCTGCCGTTTCGAATCTTCAAGACTCAGGAAGCAAAACGGACTGCGATTGGCGATTCGATTGCCAAGCTGATTCAGGACGGTCGTTGTATTCTGGTGGGCACGCCATCTGTCGAAGCGTCAGAAGCAGTCGCCGATGTGCTCAAAGAACGCGGTATCGAAGCGCAGATCCTGAACGCTCGCTACCACGAACAGGAAGCAGAAATCGTCAAAGTGGCTGGCAAGCCCGGTCGCGTCACAATTGCGACAAACATGGCTGGTCGAGGTACCGACATTTTGCTGGGTGACGATGTTCGCGCTTCCGGTGGGCTTCACGTTATCGCTACGGAACTTCACAGTTCGAAACGTATTGACCGACAGTTGATCGGACGTTCCGCGCGTCAGGGAGATCCCGGGTCGTATCAGTTCTTTTTGTCTATGGAAGACGAATTACTGAGCTGCCGTGAACCGAAAGAAGTGATGCGACGACGAAAAATGGCGATCGGAAACAAGGCCGGTGAACTTGGTCGATCGTGGCAGCGTTACTTCAAGAAAGTGCAACGCTTTCTGGAAAAGAGCCACCGTAAGCAGCGTAAAAACCTGCTGAAACAGGAACGCTTCCGGCTGGAGCAATACGAGAACATGGGATTGGACCCGTACCTCGAACTTACGGAATCGTAAGCAATCGCCAATGTGTTTTCGGGGGCGCGTGCTTAGGTCGGCACATCACGAATCCACGTCGACTCGGCACGCCGCTACGTGACCACCAAATCCGAGCGACAGCTTGATGGCAGAGCGGATTGTCATCGGTCGCGCAGTGGCCGCCAGATTGACCGGACAGGCTTTGTCCTGCTCGTTAAGGTTGGCCGTGCCAGGCACCGCGCCGTGCTTCATCGCCAACAGCATGGCCGCGAATTCCACACTGCCCGCTGCCCCCAAAAGATGACCAACCGCGCCCTTGATACCAAAGCACGGCGGCGCAACGTTGCCGAAGGTGCGACTGATCCCGTTGCTTTCCGCGAGATCGTTCGTCGCCGTACCGGTTCCGTGCAGGCTGATCATGTCTGGTGGAGCGTTGTCACCGTTTTCGTCACTGACGCGCGACAGGAGTTCGTGGACGACTGTTCCGCTGGCATCGATCTGCGTAATTCCTGTGGAGTCCGTCAGCCAGCCCGCGGAATGCAATCGTCCGTAGTTCTCGGCACCGCGGCGTTCAGCGTGTTCCCGTGACTCCAAAACCATGACAGCACCGCCTTCACCGATGATAAACCCATCACGGTGTTGATCGAACGGTTTGCAGGCCGTCGCCGGATCCGCGCCGCGTGCGGTAACGCCCAGTCGATGAAAGCTGGCCAGGATAGAAGGTCGCAGCGATGCGTCCGCGCTTCCAACAACGCAAACATCACACATGCCGCTGCGAATCAGGTGAGCTCCCTGAATCACGCTGATCAAACCAGACGCACAGGCCGCGACGGGGCACAGCGATGGTCCGGTCGCATGCAATAGCTGCTGAACACATCGCAGCGGTGCGTCTGCGAAACAGGGAGTCCACACCATTTCTGCAGCGTTGCTCACGACCGCCCGGTCCTCCATCACGTCTGCAGACTTCAGCATCTCCATCGCTCGCAAACTGGCTTTGCTGCTGCCAATCACACTGCCGATGCGGTCCGACGCCGGCCGCTGTTCACTGAGACCAGCGTCCTGTAAAGCTTCGCTCAGTGCCGCCATCACGATGATATTCAGGCAGTCGTGCAGATGGCTGTGGACGATATTTGAATCCCAGCCGTTCGGGTTCTCGGCCTTCGCAAGTTTGCTGGCGACCTGTTGATAATCCACCGGAGCACCACCGGGAGGGCGTCGGATCAAATCAGAAAGTGGCTGAAAGAAATCAACGTCGCCGTCGGTAACCAGAAAATCCCGAGGCGTCAGCAGTCGACCAGCCGTGTCTCCCTTCAACAGCCCCGACCAGCAACACTCAGCGCCCAGCCCGAACGGTGTGACCATCCCGATCCCGGTGACGAGCACATCGTTGGCAGCTGGTTCAGAGGAAGAGAGCTGAAACAAGAGGGAAGGACGATCGTACAGTTTAAGGTGAAATGAGTTTTATTGGTATCAGGCGAACGCCGCGTGTTGAATTCAAACAGTCAGACTTTAGCCCTGCCGCAATTTTTGGAATGGCTTGTCGTCGGTAAAGGGATCGAACAGGCTCGCGAGACCAGCCTCAGCAAGCTCTTTGCCCGAAACAAACCGTCCCGGTTTGGTCCACTGCTGCAGCAATTCCGCATCGACCGGAAAAAGCTTCACCAACAGTTCGTCGAGATCGCATTCCAACTGCTTAAAGTAGCGTGCCCATTCGGTCGCTTCTTCCAGCCGCACGTCTTCTTCTGACTGCCAACGCATCGGGTGAAACAGCAGTGTACTGAGCGGCGTCACAAAGCGTTTGCGACACGCAGCAAACGGCATCAGCGCCGCCGAAGAACATTCTCCAACAACAACGGCAGTCACCTGAAGCTCTCGCGTTCGAATCAGTGTTGCCAGCGAAAGACCGGCGTAGACACTTCCGCCACATGAATCGAAGTAGATGAGTCCCTTACTGTGAATCGGAAAATCCACGATCCGACTGATCGTTTCGGCCTGCCGTTCTGCAGAAAGATCACCCGTGACCGCGATTTCCCAGGGACTCGGCAGAACTTCGCGCGATCCCGAATTGGCGAGAGACGGATAGGCGCGAGACCTGCTTGTTTGTCGTTCTTTATCCATGAAAATTCTGTTGTGAAACCTGGCGTATTCAATCAATAAAAGCAGCGGAGAGTTTGCGTTCGGTTTTCCGACTGCGGTGAGGACTAACCATTCAGCACACTTTCCCACGGCCCCGTGATTGCGAAGGTAATGCCAGGCTTTTGAATATTCACGAACATCCATTTGCCGTCGGGACTAAACGTTGCACCCGCCCATTCTTTGTCGCGGAAATCACCTTTGAATCCGTTGTGCTCGCCCTTCAGGACGACGTTGTTCTGCGCAAACAGAGTCAGCTTTCCATCCTGAGTTAACGCGAACATTCGCTGGGGATAGTCTTCAACGCCGTAGTCATTGTCTTCGCACAAAATCAATCCGCCCGCCGGATTGACGCACAGATTGTCAGGCATGTTCAATTGCTCTTTGGCAGGACTTTCGAAAATCAGCGACAGTTTTTCAGCCGCCGGATCGTACTTCCAGATCTGTCCGGCTTTCGCAGCGCCGCCGCTGGTTGCGTCGAAGTAGATTGCGTCGTTCCCGAACCAGCAACCTTCCAAACGAGCGAAGATTGTGCCACCTTTGGCTTTTCCCTGAGTGAACACGCCGAGCTCATTCGGTTTGTCTTCGACTGTCACTCCCGGCGTGCTGGCAAGATAGGGATCATCGATTTTGTGCCAGCGGACGTCGAAGACAGCCCCTGCCGCGACTCCCCCGCGCAGGTCCGGCTGCCCGACGACTTCGGCGATTTCGAGCGTCCCACCAAATGATAGCTGCCCCGCTTTCTTTGGCGTGAAACGATAAAACCCCGACGTGCTTCGGTCTTCCGTTTCGTAGACGATCCCGGTGTTATGATCGACGGCGACGGCTTCATGAACAAACCGCCCCATGTCTCGCAGCGGCATTGGTTCCGAACTTCCATCCGCGGAGACTTCAAAC
>CAYZYB010000137.1:0-8862 GCA_964481505.1 uncultured Planctomycetaceae bacterium
GTCATCGCCGGTTTCGTCATCGCCGGTTTCGTCATTCCCGGTTTCGTCATTCCCGGCTTCGTCATACCCGGCTTTGTCATACCCGGCTTTGTCATACCCGGCTTTGTCATACCCGGTTGTACCGTGCCTTCAGCTGCGCTCTCGGAAGACATTGCAAGGTGTTGTGGTGGAGCGGTAATGAGCGGGTGACACAAAATCGCACCATCTGAATCATCAGTCAGGCAAACGAAGCCTTCATTTGGCAGTCGAATGCTCTGAATCGAATTCTGCAAGCGTTGCCACGAGCCGAGGTTTTCACGAAGGTCGCCGACTTCCATCTGTTGAATCAAAGCCGTCATCTGCCGCGCGGTCTGGATATTGTCAGCCAGCACCTGGTGGTGAATTGTTTCACGAATTGACCCGCGCAGCGTCACGCTGAACAACAGCGTTGCTCCGAGCAGGCATATAGCCTGACATGTTGCAATGAGCGTTATAAGCGCGACGCGTCTATCAAAATGTAATTTCATATCGCCCTCCAGTTGCCCAACGTTAGTTCGTTCCAGAGTCCTGAGGCTGCTAAAGGCAATAGAGACTGATACGAAATTCTGAACCGAAATGCCATATTTGGGACAGAACTCATAATTGTGAGAACAGCGCGCAAGCTGTGTATGGTGATTCACCAACTCAACCACTCTGAAGATCACCGCTCATCCGGACAAACAAATCTATCGCCAAAATACGAACTATTGACACAGACAATCAGGGGGCATTCGAACGTCCCGAAATGGTCTCTTACGTTCCTGCGCCGGATGAAACATAATCCTGTTGAAGAGTCTGAAGTGAGGAATACAACCAGGGAATATCCATAGGAATTGCCTTGAGAAAGAGCCCTGGTTTTGCAGTGGTTCCCTGCCGTTCGAATGGGATGCCGCCGAGCTTTCACGAAGGTGACGGTACGGTTGCTGAATAGATCAGACGGGCCAGTGCTGACGATAGAACGGGAACCTATTTCAGGGCTATTCCTTAGCGATTGTGGAAGCCATAACGACATTCCTCAACAGCCAGTAAGCACAGCAGGCCTTGGAATTCACTGAACAATGTGAGTTTAAAACTCCAGCGGCAACACCGCGAAGTGTGCTTGTTAGTAGAATCGATAAAGGCGTCCTGTTTGCAATACCGCAGGAAGGCGACCTGCCGGTACTTGATGTCAAACGCAAACCGTTCCAGATCGTTCGCACCATCGCAAATGGTAGTCGTACGTCTCCGGCGATATGCGGTACACCAGGAGTATTGAGGCAAAAACAGGTTTCGCGTCGAACAGTATTGGCCGCGTCATCTTTGTCTTTCATTCCTGTTGCCGCTCTGCGCAAACTGATCGTTGATGAACGTCGAAGCTGGAGCTTTGAAGATGGGAGTTACCACGCTGGCGGCTGTGAACGAGTTGCAAAGCAGACTCATCCCTTAGAACAGCTCCACTTCCGGCGTGAAATGGCTACATGTTTGAATACACTCCGGGAACTGAAATATGCTCTTCACCTGGACCAATAAGAATTCCGAACCGCTGCTTCCTGTTTCTACTCTGTCTTCTGTCCAGTCTTCCTCTGCCCACACTCGCCGACGACTGGCCGCAATGGCTTGGACCGACTCGCGATGGTGTTTGGCGTGAATCGGGTATCGTGGAGTCGTTTCCAGAGGGAGGGCCGAGGCTGCTTTGGAAGAAGCCAGTCGGCGGCGGGTATTCCGGGCCGGCGGCGGCAGCCGGGAATGTCTTCGTGTGCGACTGGGTTCCTTCCAAAACGAATGGTAAACCCCAACTGCTGCATGATGGTAAACCGCCTCGCAATAAGAATTTCGTTCGCAAGCGATTGCCGGGAACAGAACGTGTTCATTGCTTTAATGCCGAAACCGGCGACGTAATTTGGACACACGAGTACGACTGTCCGTATTCGTCGGCATCAACCTATGCCATCGGCCCGCGGGCGACTGCGACGGTGGATGGCGACCGAGTCTACACGGTTGGTGCGGAAGGAAACCTGTTTTGCCTGAGCGTGCCAACCGGCGACGTTGTATGGGCGAAGGACTACAAACGCGACTACCAGCTCACGATTCCAACGTGGGGCATTGCGTCACCTCCATTGATTGATGGCGACAAGCTGATTTGCATCGTCGGAGGAGACGGCACCACGTGCGTTGCGTTCTACAAACGAACCGGCAAGGAACTCTGGCGTTCTCTGTCATCCACAGAACCTGGCTACAGCGCGCCGGTGATTCGTGAGGTTGCCGGGCACCGGCAGTTGATTGTCTGGGACAGCGATGCGATACACGGGTTGAACCCTGAAAGCGGTAAGCAACTTTGGTCGGTTGAGTTCGCATCGACGTTTGTGATGACAGTGGCGACGCCGCAGGTGTCCGGTGATTCTCTGTTCGTCATGTGTTTCAACGGAAAAAGTGGACTGGTGAAAGTCGGCGTAGATGGGCTGAGTGCCAGACTGCTGTGGGAAGGATCGCGGCGAACGGGAGTCGACGGTGTTCACAACACCGCTGCGCTCGTGGACGGCCATATCTACGGGTGTGCCAACGGGGGACGTTACGTTTGCGCGAAGATGGAAGATGGCGAACGCGTGTGGTCGACATTCGAACCAGCCTCTGCGAAGCGGCCGATCACCTGGGGCAACGTCTTCACAATTCGTCACGAGGATCGCTGCGAAGTCTTCCTTCCATTTATTGAATGTTTCCAGGTGCGTCGTTCCGACACCTAAGATTGATGTCAGAGACTGATACACGGCGCGGAGCTTTGCAACTTCCGCCTGACGATCTTAGAGCGATTGGCTCACTGCCTTGTCGCGGCCAAACGTTGAGTTAATGAACTCTGAGACGGGCATTTCGATATGCAAAACGTCGTCGTGATCACATTTCCCCTGCTTATGCAAGGCGAATACCTGGGACGCCTTCAACGGTTTACTCTGTTTGTCGCCTTTTCCAATTCTGTAGACTGCCATTACGTATCTTCATACCCCATGGCTATATGTCTATATCTTAAGTCACTTAGTACCGAACAGTACTATGTTGCCAACAGGGGGAGATTTTTGCATAGGCGCAGCGCCAATCTATTCGAAAACGAAACAAAATTCTGGCATGACTCCGAATCTTCCGCCGGAGGACCACCCCGCGCCACCACTTCGGTCACCTCAACGCAATAAGTTGTGATTGACTCGCAGCGGCCAGTGATACGTTCTTTTTCCGTGGGGCTGACGGATAGAGAAGAAATATTTACGAGTCTTCATCAGCCGGTTTCGCCTGCTCAGTTGCGGCTTTGGCTTCTGCCTTGGCAAGCTGAGCGGCTTCGGCGGCTTCTTTTTCTGCGGCTTTTGCGGCCGCTTCTTCGATGTCTTCGCTGGCGATGGTGGCACACGACGACAGAGTGTCTCCGTCGTCCATCTTCATGATGCGGACGCCTTGAGTATTTCGGCCAATGGTGCTGATGTCCGATGCTTTCAAACGCTGGATCTTGCCCTTGGCGGTCACGATCAACACTTCGTCGTTGTCTCGAACCGCCATCGCGTCGACGACTTTGCCGTTACGTTCTGTGGTTTTGATGTCGCGTAGACCTTTACCGCCACGCTTTTGACGACGGTACTGGGCACTGCTGCTGGTGGAACCTTCACCGTCTTCGTCGTCTCCACCGGTGACGCCCGTCCCGAACGGCGTTCGTTTGCCATAACCCTTTTCACACACTGTTAATAGTGTGCGATCCGATTCGGCGACCACCATGCCGACGACTTCTTCGCCTTTGATCAGGGTGATGCCCTTCACACCGCGAGTGGCGCGGCCCATTGGTCGGGCGTCTGAGTGATTGAATCGAATGGCCATGCCGCCCGAAGTGCTCACCACGACATCCTGATCACCTTCCAGAATTCGAACGTCGACCAGAGAATCGTCGTCGTCCAAACGAATGGCGATGATGCCGCCTTTCTGTGGGCGACCATACGCCGACAGTGCCGTTTTCTTCACGATGCCTTTTCGCGTGGCGATCATCAGGAACTTGTCATCCGGGAATTCACGCACACTAAAGCAGTTGGAAATGCGTTCGCCTTCTTCCAAAGCGATCACATTGACCAAAGCTCGACCTTTGGCCGTGCGAGCCTGCAGAGGCAGGTCGTAGACTTTTAGCCAATGCACCTTGCCTCGATCTGTGAAGAACAGCAGGTAGTTGTGCGTGCTGGAAACAAACAGGTGTTCGATCGCATCTTCTTCGTCAGACGTTGCACCTTTGATTCCCTTGCCGCCGCGCTTTTGCGATTCGTAGGTATCGAGCGGTGTGCGTTTGATATAACCGCGCTGCGACAGGGTGACGACCATCGATTCTTCAGCGATGAGTGCTTCTTTGTCGTAGTCGCCGAGTTCTTCGTGCGAAATATCGGTGCGACGTTTGTCACTGTACTTCGCCTGAAGTTCATCCATGTCTTCGCTGATGACGGCGCGAATATGAGCTTCATCGCTCAACAGGTGCAGGTATTCGCCAATGCTATCCAGCAGCTGAGCGTGTTCGCCCTGCAGTTTTTCGCGTTCCAGATTCGCCAGAGAACCGAGCTGCATCGATACGATGGCTTCGGACTGATTGGCAGAAAGAAAGTACTCTTCCTTAACGCCCTGCTCGTTTTGATAGTCCGCGTAGCCGTTTTCTCCCAGAGCTCGCGCAACCATTTCTGCGGGAATGGGAATCGTCTGCAAGGCATCTCGCGCGGCAGCGCGACTGGCGGAATCGCGAATTGTCTTGATGACGCGATCGATATCGACCTGAGCCAGCAGCAGACCTTCGACCGTATGCTTACGGCGACGGGCTTCACGCAGCAGAAATTCTGTGCGGCGACGGATGACTTCCACGCGATGGCGGATGAAAGCATCCAACATGCCTCGAATGGTCATCAGCTTCGGTCGGTTGCCATCGAGCGCCAGCAGGATCATGCTGACGGTGCTTTGCAGTGGCGAGAACTGATACAGCTGATTCAGGACGACTTCTTTGTCCGCATCGCGTTTGAGAACGATGTGCAGTCGTACCTGCCACGGCGGCAGCGTGCGGTCTGTGAGGTCGACGATGCGGGAAATGCCCTTGATGCGTTCGTCGCGGACCAGCAGTTCCATCTTTTCACGGATGCGGTCGCGTGTTTCCATGTACGGAATTTCCGTCACGACAATAACATCGCTTTGTTTTTCCGTTTCGAAGTGCGTGCGCGCTCGCAACGTAATCGTCGAACGGCCTGTCATATAGGCTTGACGAATTCCATGGCGACCGCAAATGATGCCGCCCGTTGGGAAGTCCGGGCCCGGCAGGGCTTCCATGAGTTCGTCGAGCCCCACTTCCGGGTTGTCGATGATCAGTTTCACGGCTTCACAAACTTCGCTGAGGTTGTGAGGCGGAATGCTGGTCGCCATTCCGACGGCGATGCCTGTCGAGCCATTAACAATCAGATTAGGAAAGCGAGCGGGAAGCACGACCGGTTCGAGCCGTTCCTGGTCGTACGTGTTCACGTAGTCGACGGTGTCGCGATCGATGTCTCGCAGCAATTCCGCGGCCGGTCCCGCCAGGCGTGCTTCTGTGTAACGCATGGCAGCCGGAGGAAGCCCGGCCAGTGATCCAAAGTTGCCCTGTTTGTCAATCAGCATTTCTCGCATCGCCCATTCCTGAGCCATACGAACGAGCGTCGGATAAATCGAACCTTCACCATGCGGGTGATAGTTACCACTGGTATCGCCGGCGATCTTCGCGCACTTTTTACGGCTGCCACCTGGTGAAAGGTTGAGGTCGTTCATCGCGACCAGAATGCGGCGCTGTGATGGCTTGAGTCCATCACGAACGTCCGGCAGAGCTCGGCTAATAATGACGCTCATCGCGTACGTCAAATAGCTGTTCTGCATTTCTTCCTGAATGTCAGTACGCTGCACGCGCGGATCAAAATCATCGCCGTCGGGAACGGACAATTCGCCTGATGGATCGTCTGTGGACAACCTGAGAACTCCTTATTGGCCAGCTGGCCGGGGCAACTTACGTCGGTAAGAATACGAAACAGTCGGGGCGTAAAATTCGTCCAGCAACTGTGAGTCGAGAACCGCCGTAACCTATTAAATTTCAGTCACTTATGACTGAACCTGCAACAGCCAATAGTTTAGCAGAAATCCCTCAATTTCTCAATTGCCGCGACCATGATTTGGCCAGCATTTATGAACGAAAAACGGGGTTTCTCGAGCCGTCGGGAATCACCATTTCCGAACGACTTCGGAAGGCGTTTCTGCCCGGCTTACGGTTCTCAGACAACAACGATTCTTGCAGCCGCAGGGATGAGACTTAGTCGTCACCATGAACCGGATTCAGCGCAGAGGCGAGTTCAATTTTTAAGCCGTCGTAGCCAGGTTCAATTCCGTCCGGTAATGTTGCCACCAGCTTGTCGTAGTCCAGATTGTGAGCCATGTGCGTCAGGATTGTGCGCCGTGGCTGCAGGCGTTCTGCCCATTTGACGGCCTGGTCAACACTAAGATGCGTGGGGTGCGGCGTTTCTCGGAGAGCATCAATGACCAGCGTGTCCAGCCCCATCAGCTGTTGTCGGCTTTCTGCCGGAATCGTGGAAACGTCTGTGCAGAAGGCCACGTTGCCAATCCGGTAACCAAGAATCGGCAGCTTGCCGTGATGCAGTCGAATCGGCAACACATCAACGCCAAGCACCTTCAACTTAACGCCCGGCTCAACGCGCCGAAACGCCAGTCTTGGCGCGGCGAAACGGTGGCTGTGTTGCGAAGGGTCGGTGAATGCGTAGTCGAACGTGTGGCGGATCGAATCTTCGACGTTCTCTTCACAAAACAGCGGGATGTTGGTGTCGAGTGTCTTGCGGAAACGGTCTTCGTCGAACTCCTCACCAGCCGCTTCTGCGACTTCCCGTGCTGTGGTCAGTTGTTCTTTTTCGAGACGAAATCCAAAAATCCGCAGGTCGTCGAGGCCCATAATGTGATCGGCGTGAGCGTGCGTGAATAGCGCCGCTCTAATCATCTTCGCACCGTTCCGCAATAGCTGCAGTCGCAGTTCGGGGCCGGTGTCGATGACGAATTCGCCTTCCGGAGCTCGCACCAAAACTCCACTGCGCAGCCGATGATTGCGAGGCTGGTCGGAAGTACAAACGTCGCACTCACAGCCGACCACAGGCACGCCAATACTGGTGCCAGTCCCCGTCAGAATCAGATGTGAAGTCAACGTAGTGTCCCTGCGCTCCGCACTAATTCAGATATCCCTCAACCCAGCCTCGAGCGCTTTGTGGCGGAAGTTCATCAGCCGTGTCCGTGCCATCTGCCAGCGTGAACGAAATGGCCAGCGGGAACTTTCCTTTTGGAGCGCCGCGGGTGTACATGCCTTCTCCAAAGAAAGGGCCTTTCGCCACCATCTTTAATGCAGTGACCCGGCCACCGGACATCGAAATTTCGCCAAGTAGATCTGCGGTGTAGCTGCGACTGCCGTCAGCCGTTTTCATTTCGCAGTGCCCTGTCAGCTTGCTTCCGGAAATCTGAAACTTCTGAGTCACGATTTCGGCTTCCGACCAGTGTGGTGGTTCGCCGCGCGTCGAATCCACCAAACAGTGCCGAGCTATGCGAACTCCAAGCCTATCAGGAAAGGTTCCCGCTGCCAGCTGTTGGTGTTCTTCTTTTGTGACCCAGAGATTGTCTCGTGAGACCGCTGACTGGAAAATCTGACGAAAACGATCTTCCGTCGGTTCGTAACCACTCAGCACCTTGGCCCGCACACGCACCACCAGGCCACCTTCCGGCGGACGCAGATTGAATCGGCCGTCTTCGGTTTCTCTCACCAGCTTTGCCGTTGCTGCTGGGCGAAATTTTGCCATCGATTCGTCGAAGAAACGTTTCACCATGTCGGGATTGCGGTTATTGGTGTAACCCAGCAGCGTGCCATCGGCAGCAGCCATGTACAGTCCCTGAGTGGTTCCGTTTTCAAAATCGTGACGCGGTCCCTGGCCGGCAATCTTTCGATAAAACTCGCCTTCGGAATCCTTTTGACGACGTTGATTCCACTGATCGATGGCAACAGGAATGGTCTTCGTCTTCAGGAATTTGACGACGTCCGGATCTGCAAATGTCGACTCACGGTCGATCACGCCATTGTTTCAGGTGCAGCCCAGCGGATGTCCATCCATCGCCCAGATAAAGAGCGGCTTCTTTTCTTCGGCAGCACTTTGCTGAGCGCCCAGCACGGAGATCTTCCACGGAATCGATCTCCACAACGCTTTGCTGTCCGGCTGCAATTCTGCGTGCAGTTTTCTGAACTCAGTGTCGCTGAGTTCTGCAGCAGCGCCGTCCGGTGCCAACAGGAATAATCCTGAAAGGATCAGAAAAAGTTTCTTCATAGGTGGGGCTTTAAACGGTGAGTGGTAGGAAATCTGCGACGCTGAGTTTTGGCACCTGCGGCCGCGGTCGTTTGTTTGGTGAGGAGATTATATCAGCAATTCGATCAGAGTTTAGGATTGTTCTGCATGAGTTCGGCAATCTCAAGATCGCCGGGGCTTTTTCGTTTCTGAAGTCCCGCTATCACGCGTTGCTGTCGTTCCGGAGTGTGATTCTGACTCAGTTTCCACTTGCCTTCAATCCGCTCAATATCGATCGTGAATCCAACGATCGCTGCCGTCAAGTTGTCAATGAATTTGCTGTCCGCTGAGTCCATGGACCATTGTTTCGCAAGCGCAGCTTCGTAGGCATTCACATATTCTTCCACGATGTGCCGCAGCTCCGACGGATCGGTTTCGAGCTTAAAAATCCCCCGCACATGGACGGCCGTGTAGTTCCATGTCGGAACAACATTTTTTTCTGAATACCACGACGGAGTAATGT
>CAYZYB010000138.1:0-8845 GCA_964481505.1 uncultured Planctomycetaceae bacterium
ACGCAATGTAAATCGCTGAAACAGATTCAACAGCCACGCAGCAACCACTCCGTAGATTGCCCCGACGACAAGCGGGCGGTAGGGCAGCTGTGTTACGCTCAGCAACCACGTCAGCCCCAGCACACACACACCGGCAATCCACCAAGCCGCATTCGAAGCACGGAATAGCAGCAGCAACGCACCACACGCCAACAACATCGTCACGATTTTCTTTGCAGCATCAAAACGTACATCATGCAATGTCAGGATCAGTGCGCTAGCAGAATGAAATGGTACAATCAGACTGGCCACCTGGCCCTGTGCCGCCTGCAGTTGCCATCGAGACGCAAACCTCTGTTTCTGGCGAAAATGCTCACCCGTGGCATTACCTGAAAAGTTGCCGACGGCCATCTCCGTTATGGTGGCGATAGCGGCAGAATCCAAGTCTACGGTCCCTTGATCGCAGTCGGGGATTCGGTTCGCGGGAGTCAAAACGAAGCAGTTCAAATGGCCGGACACAACATTTCGAAACAGAACCCTCGGGATCTCGAATTCTGTTGCTCCCGCATAAGGAAGCGGATTTGTCTTCACGAACAATTCGACATTCGTGACCAAACGATTCCCGCTCAATGGAATCCGACGCTCATCATTCGTCTGCTCCGCGAACACCTCTCGACCATCCACGAACGCTCGCAACGAATCGACCGCACTACACTCCAGCACTAACTCATTTACGGTGGGGGAAGCTTTCACAAGAAGACTGTACTTCGCGTCTGTACGCAGGCCTTCATTGGCAGAAGCCATCTCTGCAATGACGAATACACTGCCGGAAACACTCATCGGTGCCCCCTCGACCGCCGGAATCTCCGTCGACGTACCATTGGCTAGAGCGTCACCGTCCGCTGTAATGGGCGCATCGGTCGTCTCCCGAACGCTACCACGACCCGGCGGTTCAAGGTCTGGCTCCAGATTTGGAAGCAGTTCTTTTCGCGCGATCGCGAGTCTCTCGCTGCCTTCAAGCGCAGGCAACCCGTTCAGTTTCGTTCGGCTCAGTTCTTCAAGCGAAACACTCGCGGCGTTGCGCTGCCGGCGCACCCGCAAGTCACCGCCTGATGGCACAAGATAGTCGTAGCGCCTTTGGTAGCTGGAACTTTGAAGTCCAGGAAAATCACGCTGCAATTGACCTCCCGTCGACTGCAATTGAATTCGCAGATTCTGTGCTGACTGAACGGCACCCGCCGCAATTGGCGTGCGAAGTGTGACCACCAATCGACTTTGCGATTCGTTTCTCCTCGAATTCACAAGCCGAAAGAGCAGCGGCGTTCCGGAACCGAGCTCACTGACTTCGGTGACGCGCCAGGAGGTTGGAATATCCCACGACAAAACACCAGCAAAGCCGGACCGAGCTACGACGTTCGCGAACACATCGGCGTAACCGTCGTCCGATGACATGATCACAACGACGGAATCTTCCATCACAGGTGTCGACTGCGCCGTCGTGATTTTCAGGCGCGCTTTCCGCGAAAACTGGCTGAACACCAACACCTGACTGTTGTCCGACGCGTACTGAACCTGATCTTCAAAGATCCCATCAGCATCTACGTCCGTCACAACAAAATCAGATGAAATCGCCGTGCGGACAGTACAACCACGGAGCATTAACGAACGGCCGATTTCTGTCAGAGCAGGGCGCCACGATTCCGGTACAAATAGAGGGATATCGATCGCTTTCTTTCGCACCTCCATCGTGCCATTGATATTAAACGTAAGTCCGGAAGCCGCAGCAGGAACCCACACGCGCAAACTGTTCGGCTGGTCTTCCCCAAGTTCTTCCCAACGCAGCGGTATTCCGCCGACTGTCGATACTGAACGAACATCACAGCTTTCACTAAAACTGAATTGCAGAATCGTGTCTGTCAGGAACTGCGGAACAGTAATCGCCCACATCCCTTCGCCACCGTACTTATAAAACTGCAGGTCAGCATTGACCGTAACCCCCAAACTATCGCTGCTCAGGTCTTCCGACCGTGACATGCAGCTGATGGTAACCGCTTGCGAACTGTCCGGGTGAAGCGTCCACAGTATTTTTCCGGTGGAAAGTCTGCGGCTGCGAATCAATGCGTTGGAACTACTAAGAGTCGTATTGGCATCAGTCTGAAGGTTCAGTCTGCAGATCGACGCTGGTGGAAGCTGAAGCTGAAACACAACGGACGAGCCCACGGGTGTTCCGGCGAAGTCCCAGGTGCCTCGTAGTTCAGACGCTGTGACAACTCCAGGATAGAGTATGCGGCCCATGGAATCTGCCGAAAGCACAAGTTCTTCGCTGCCTGCGAACAGCTGCAACCTCTGAAGATTCGTTTTGCCAAAGAGCGTAGCGCGATTCGGCTTACTACGTTCCTCTTTCAGCTGTAGCAGGACTTCGCCGTTGACGAAACGTGCATTCGACAACGTCGCAGAATATTCAGCAACTTCAATACGTGATTCGTCGGCGCCCGCATTCGCCTCCTGCCGCTCCAGCAGACGAAAGAACTCGTCGCGAAGCACGGGCTGGTATGCACCGCGTTGCTGAAGCCGCTGAAGCTGTTCCGAATTCACAACGCGGTGGTTGATGGTTGAGGGGATCTTTCCATTCCCTGCTTCGTCTGCAGGTAGTCCAGCGGACGGCCCCGACTGCTCCAGTTGCGCATTGGATGCAGAGTGTAATCCCAACAGGATTAAGAATGTAAAGATCCTGATCATGGTGAAAAATCGCACCTAAGCAGGATTGTGAACGGTTGTCGACGGCATCGTTTGATCGACCGTAAAAATCGTACTGTCATCCGGAGAAATCACGCTTCGCGCAGAAGAGGCAGGCTGCCCTGCAAACCAACGCTGCAAAATTCCGGCGATAACAGCGATGACGCCGCCTGGAATAAGTCGCAACAGTAAGGAGTGAGCGGAGCCCGGTACGATGGCAAAAACAATCGTCACCGACACTGCGACAAGTACCGCAACAGTGATCAAAGCGACGGAATGGAAGCGAGTGATCGCGGCGTACATCAAAAGTGCAATGATCGCGGTTGCCAGCAACATCGCTCTACGAGAAACCATAACAACCTGTTGCGGCTGACGTAGCAAAGAACCGACAAGCAACTGGTGCTGATGGGGTTCTTCAAGGCTCTGCTTCAACAACGACATGACTTCTTCACGAGAAGATTGCTGTCCCGGCGACAGCACGTCCACGATCGCAGGCAACTGGCCTTGAGATTCGCTCACTGCCGTCGAAAGTCGCAGAGGCTGGGTGAGCTCTGACATCGAACCAGACCAGTGAAACAACGAGGCATCCGGTGCCTGGCGCAGAACCCAAACACAATTGCAGTCCTTCTCTGCATTGACGGGTCTGGGAAGCTGGGGATGAAACAAACTCATCATGGGCAAACCAGCCACACTCTGCTGTACGACCAAAGTCGCCGTCGTCCCATTCCCTTCAGAATTGCTTCGAGGTCGAATCCGGACAACGGTTTGCCCATTCTCTTCACTCTCGATATCCCACTGAGCGACTTCGCCACCAACGGCCGCTTGAATCACGCTGCAACCTTCAGGCAACAGAAATGCAGAAAGCTCAGGAGCTTCAGAATATATGGCTGTTACCGCAGTCACAAAATTATCACCGGCCAGCGCAGACCTGGCGATAACCAGATTCGGCTTCCGACGAACACCAGACTGCAGCCTGTGCTTCAAAAGCAGCGGGAGTGATTGCGGAATCGCGGTTGTGCTCCACGCAGCGGAAAACTGATCGGAATGAACGCGCGCCCAGTCCTCAGACGATGCCAGCGTCAACGATTCCGGTACGTTGGTTACCATTCGAATGGCTTCGATCGTTTCGTCCGGTGACGATGGCAAAACCAACGGAAGCTCAAGCTGCTGCCCCCCCGTTTCAATCGACGCAATCTTCGGTTCCCAATAGTAGTCGATCAGTAAATCAAAATCGCCACGCATCGCCTGGCTCAGCCCATACGTCACGACGCCATCCTGAACCGCCAACTTTTCGAGTGGCTCGGCAACATCGCGCAAACGAACCTCAGCCTCCATGTCACCCACAAACAACTGCACCTCCCGAATGTCGCGATGGCGCACGTCATAGGTGATCGTTTCCTGAAGGTGAATCGTGTCGTTCACCACAGAAACCTCAGCCATTAAACTCGCGCGAACTTCAGACTGCTGCTGCTTGAGTTCCAATTGCACTGCCTGCCCTGGCGAATCGACCAGCCATGCAGTCAGCGGTTCCTCGCGTGCCAGCAAAAGCTCAGGCCAGCGACTAAACGGGAGTTGTTGAAAGGTGGCCTGCGCCTCTCGATCCCGCAAGACCATCGAATAGGCATCAGATTCGATCAGCGAAATCGTCGCCTGGTGAGGCGTGGGAGTAAGAATGTCGGGCAGAAAAAGCAGCCGCTCACTTCCCTTAAATTTCTGCAGCGGACGCAGCGCCTGAAGCTCGATCTCGAACCTCCGAGACTGGCGGGTGGGAAACTGAACAATCACGTTGTCCCCATCGCTCGGCAAAGTTAAATTCGTTTGTCCAGCATCGGTAATCAATCGCGTATAACCGTCCAGAATCTGCCAACCGTCCGATTCGAATTCGGGCCACGAAATTGTCATTTCGTTGAACCCACCGCGTACAACGTTGACAGAAAACCGTGCGGTCAGAAGCACAGATTCTCCTTCTGTTTCGAAAGTCACCAGCGGCACAACAGAGTAGAACGCTTCCGGTTCACGAATGCTGAGCTTTAATTCAGCGTCATCCGACAGCAATCGATATGCCACTCGCCGAAGGCCTTCCGCCCGCGTTTCAGAATCCACCTCGACGCGTTTCTGACGTACGCTTCCGTCTTTGGGGACTTTGAAGTCGACCTCCAGACCAATGGGAATCACCGCTTCCAGATCTGCAGTCTGCTTTGACACTCCCTTGACCTTTGGAAAACGAACGGATGCGTCACCGGCATTATCAGGAAGTTCCAGGCCATAGTTAAGCACGATCGCCCCTGTCATTGGCGCGTCAAATTCCACTACGGATGAATCTTCGAGCACTTCCACAGACAGCACAATCGGAGCATCGTCCGCGTCCGTCCCTGTGATTTCGACATTCGTAAAACCGGTGGGTAATTCCACGGTCAGCGAATCAATCGACCCACCCGAAATCGTGAGCGATTGTTCCACGCTGAGCGAAACGGGGGTCGTGGTCACGTCCAGATTCATTCGGGCCGGAGCCGTTGCCTGAATCGTCGTGGGCGTATCTGTCGCCAGCGTTTCCGGTGCCCAGCTAATTTCAGTTTTCTCCGTCAGGCCCCACGTCTCCAGCTCAGAAATCCCCAACACTTCGTCGGGTCGAATGTCTACCGGTTTCGCAGTCGAAATTTCAGCCGCCGGAACAATGCCGGGAAGTTTCAACAGCATGTGACTTTGATTCGCAACCGGCGGTGTGACGCGGATTTTCTGACGCCCATTTGCATCCGTTCGAATCGCCCCAATCAAATGAAATTTCAGCTGATGTGTCCCCTTGCCCCTTAGCTGCCAGGTCTTGGCTGGCAGAAGTTTCTTTTCGAATCGCTCTGTGCCGACTGCAGGCGGCAACACAACATGTTCGGGAGCAGGAGCAACCAAATGAAACTCACCAAACTCAAGTGGAACGCGTACCCATTCGTCGGAGACGGAAATCTGCACCTGCACTTCAACCGACAACTCCACAAATTCATCGCGAACACTTCCGGTGATCTTGAGATGCTGGAGATCGTAGAGCGGCGTTCGATTTTGCAGTTCCGCGCGCTGCTGAAGAGCGTTCAGCCATTCTGTCGAGAATGCAGGATACAGCTGAACTCGCCCCGTCACCGGATCCTTGTGGATCAGCTGAGTTCCCGCTCCGAGCGATTCAAGCGACTCCAGATACGTGCTTGTTCCGCCTGGTGTTTCCGTATCTGGCCTCGTCACCTGGCCGACCGCAGACGACGCGAACAAACCCAGTACGACGATTGCCCGCCGCAGAGTTCTGCCATGTGAATATGCGGGCTGGTGGGACATTGGGAGTGTCAGCGGAAAATGCTGTCAGGAACGCATCATGCGAGTCAAATCGTCTGTGATATTTTACGTCGCGAATGCCGCAAAGTGAAGAGTTTCCCGTTCTGCAGGCTGTTCAATCGAAGATGCTTACAAGGCCCTGCGCTATTGTGTCGCTGCATGTGGCGATGAGGGATGAGACCATGATGTCGGTCGTATCGCCTCGAAGATCTGTCACGGTTCCGCCAGCTTCCTGCACAATCAGCACACCAGCCGCCACATCCCAGGGTTTCAGGCTGCTCGACCAAAACGCGTCGATCCGCCCACTGGCCACGCAGGCCAGGTTCAGCGCGGCCGAACCGCTGCGTTGAACGGTTTGCAGGTGACTCATCGAATTCAGAAATCGCTTTACCGCAGGATCATGTTGATCAGCTCCCACCGGCAAACTGGCCATCGCCATCGCCATGCTCATGTCTGTCTCATCACTGGTCGAAATCGGGACTCCGTTAAGCGTTGCACCACCACCTTTCGTGGCGGCAAATGTTTCATCGCGATTCGGATCAAAGATCACTCCTGCAATCAGCTCCTCGCCACGTCGAAGGGCGACCGAAACCGCATAATAAGGGAATCCATGCACATAATTGGAAGTACCATCCAGCGGATCAATCACCCACTGATAGTCACAGTTTACAGCGTCTTTGTTGAGTCCTTCTTCCCCCAGAAAACCATGGTTCTCATAGCGTTTCGAAATCAGCTCGAAGATCGTCTGCTGCGACGCATGGTCAGCTTCGGTCACCAGATCTGCGCGGCGTTTTTCTTTCACGGAAAAACGCCCAACCCAATCCTGAAGAACAGCGCCGCCCGCGTGAGCCGCCTCAATCGCTACCTGAAGCAGTTCATCCGGAGCGGTAACTTCTGAAGAATTGTCAGTCATAGAGTTGTTCGATTTCTTCCTAAAACCAGAAACGCAGGCGGCGAATACCTGCAACTAACGACACCGGAACGCAAAACACTTCCCACCGTGAGGCCGAATCAGCTCACGCGGTTCCCGCGGGTTGTGCGGATTGTTTCGAGTTATGTGCAGAAGGCAACGTCGGTGTGCCGTGTTTGAAAAGAAATGGCCTCAGTTGACGTGGTTTCCTGACCAACACTTGGTGCATTCAATGTTTCAGACGGATTACTCGTCCTAATGCAGAGTTGGCCGTCGTTGCAGACAGTTTCCGTTTCACCCATGATCGCTTCACAATGACAGACTTCACGCTGGAAAAATCTGTGTTCGCGATTGCCATCGCCGCGTACACTTTAATCACGGCCTGGACCGACATGCGTTACCGAAAGGTTTACAACTATGTCACGATGCCAATGTGGATCAGCGGCTGGCTTTACCAGGGCTTCTTCAATGGCTGGGAAGGAATCCTAACCGGCTTACAGGGCTTCGCGATCGGCTTCGGACTGTTCTTCACACTTTGGATGATCGGCTCAGCGGGCGGTGGGGACGTCAAACTGCTCGGAGCACTCAGCGTTTGGCTCGGAGCAGGGCTGACGCTCAAAGTGATTCTCGCCAGTCTGATTTTCGTCGTGGTCGGTACATTCGCTATCGTCACAACGGGTGTCCTGAGGAGCGGGTGGAAGAAAACCAGCGAACAATACGGAAAGCCAAACACGAATCCCCAAAACCCGGAGCCCACACAACCACGATCCAAGCGCCGCGTGATGGCGTTTGCGATGCCCGTGGCTCTGGCAACCTGGAGCGTGTTGGTGTTGTTCCGAAATCAATGGTGATACCCACAATGGCCGGATTGTTGCTGCGGATGCAGCGTGAGGTCGATCTGAGTATAAAGATCTGCCTTATCTTCCTGTGAAACACAATTCGATGAAGTCATTTCGCCATCACAAAAGCCACCTTCGCCGCGGCGCGGTCCTCACGATGGAACTTGTGCTGGTACTGCCGATTTTTCTGCTGCTGCTCTTCGCCATCGTGGAATTCTCGATGCTCACATCCGCGAGGTTGCGTATCGCAGACGCAGCCAGATCCGGCGTGCGCAGCATCTGCCTTTCCAATGCGTCCGATGAAAGCATCCGCACAGACATCCGGAATATCCTGGGGCCCAAACTTGCCGAAAACATCCGGATCGATGTCGCAATTCCCCGGCAAACGGGGGCACTTGCCAACGTGCGAGTGACTATCCCCATGAGTAACGCCGCTCCGGATCTGTTGTGGATGACTGGATTCTCTGTGCGTGATCGGGTTTTGATAGCGGACGCTCCGATGGTTCGTGAGCATGATCTGGTTTCTAGCGATCACTCCGATTCAGAACAGTTTTAACGCACAGTTCACAAACGCTTGATTCTGTTGTGCCTTTGGGTCGTTGATAAACATAGAATCGTCGATTCCCCCTGTTTTGTTGCGTGCTAACCACGCCACAAAGTGTACGCAGGAAACTTTCCTGTAGTGAAAACAAAGCCATCTCGGGCGATCGCCTGAACCGGTTCGCGGACCGTTCCGCGAAGGAGAACACTGCTGTGAAACTCACTCCCTGGATGCTGTCCATCGCCGCGTTTTTGATCATCTCAGCGCTTGCGATCGGCTTCATCATGAAGAAGGTCTTCGCCAAACAACCTGTCAGGCCACAGGTGTCAACGACGGAACTTGTTCCGATGGCACTTTCCGAGATCGCGCCGGGAACGACCGTCCAAACATCATTTCTGGGTGACGGTCCGGTACTGAAAACGACCCTCAGCGAACACCGCGATATCGTAAAGAGCCGAAACGCGATCATCGGACGTGTGGCAAAAGAGCCAATTCCGATGGCCACCCCTCTGCGCCTCTCAATGT
>CAYZYB010000139.1:0-8803 GCA_964481505.1 uncultured Planctomycetaceae bacterium
CCTTTCGGCTGGAAGGCCAGAAGACGATCATGTATCGCATTTTGGAAGGTCTCGGCTGGGAAGTGCCGGACTGGATCGTCGTGCCGGGTGGAAACCTCGGCAACAGCAGTTCCTTTGGCAAGGCCTTTCTGGAATTGAAGCAACTTGGCCTGATCGATCGTATTCCGCGTTTGGCAATCATCAATGCCGCTGGAGCCAGCACGCTGGATTCCCTGGTCAATCACAACGAACTGCAGTGGAACGATGGACAGAACGACGCGGATCTTATCCGCAGGTACTACGACGTCATGGACGAAGAAGACAACCGCGCCAGCACGCTGGCTTCAGCGATCGAAATTAATCGGCCGGTGAACCTGGTGAAAGCCTTGCGGGCATTGAATGTCTGCGATGGTGTTGTTCGCAGTGTGACCGATCAGGAAATCGTGAACGCTCGAGCAATGATTGCGGCCAACGGCTTCGGCTGCGAACCAGCCAGCGGCGCGACGATCGCTGGCGTGCAGAAACTTCGATCAGAAGGTTTGATCGATGCTGGTGATCGCGTGGCCTGTGTGCTGACCGGACATCAGTTGAAAGACCCGGATCTTACAGTGGCCTACCACATGAACGATCCGAAAAAGCACGCTGAAAAGCTACATCCGGCGGGTGTGACCGAAACGCCATTTGCCAATCCACCGACGGTCGTCAGGAACGACGTGGACGCGATTATCGCGGCACTCGGGCTGAGAAAGTAGATGCTGGCGGCTGGAAGCCACCGCTACGAGCGCCGCTGTTAAAGACTATTCGGCAGCCGTTTCGCTGGTGGTCGCTTCTGCGTAGTGCACTTTGGCGCCCGGCAGTTCCGTTATCTTTCTGTTGATGATGCTCACAGCCTCGTCGCGGCGGCTGTAAGCTTCCTTGATCTGTCGACGCAGTTGATCCACTTCCAGCAGCAGCTGGTTGCGTTCCTCTTCAAGATCTTCATTCACTTGTTGAAGACCGACCGTGAACTCAGGTCGAGTGGGCACCGGATCACGATCGAGTCCGCCGAGCAATTCCCCTTCGCGAACCAGCAGCGCTTCCTTAGCTTTCTCCAGTAGCGTTCCCTGACGATTGATATTGGCATCCATCTGCTGAGTCATTTCAAAGATCCGCATTCTTTGGGCATACAACTCATCAATGGTCGTCTGTTTTCCCGGGGGAACCATGGTTCGAAAACGCCAGGCAACATTGGGGCTCCAGCTCATAAATTCCTGAGCAGTGATTTGCCGAATTGGGCGCAGTTCTGTTCGCTTCGCGGCGATATTTGTGGCGCGAAATTCACCGGCATAAGTAAACCCTTCCGGCCCGCCGTAAAAAGCGTGGACCAATGGCTTGGCCAATTGTGGATTGCCGTTCTCGTCGTCGTATTGCAGGTCCTGCAGGCCGTTGTCAGTGCCAATGTTGTTGAGGATCAGAACACCATTTTGCTTGGCAACCGTTGGTGTGTCTGCAGCTGCCTGGGGGCCTCGTGGCGGAACGTTCCAGAATTTGTCCCAGCCGATCGTCAGACCGGAAATGTCAGCCATCACCTTATTGAATTCACGCTGAGCTTCTCGACGGGAATTGATGGCGTCCAGGGTCTTCTGTTTCTCTGCACGCAGTTTCGTTGACCACTGATTGTGAATCACCAGCGCCTTAGGTGACCAACCGCCGAATTTGCCCGGAAGGGGAGCCATTGCAAGCAATAACAACAGCAGTGTCAGAACAAGACAAATTTTGCCAAGGGTACTCATGAACGTCCTCGCCAACCGGCCCCGCGAAGGCCTGCCAACCTTATTTGGTCTGAAATTTCCATAGCAACACTTAAATCATCGGCGTTGTTGTCACCGTTGATCGTTCCGAACCCGGTGCAGGCTTACCCACCGGGCTTTTTTCGGAGCAACACTCCAACCCCGTTTCCTGAGCCATTTCGCCGGACGAGCCGCTCTGATCGTTAACCCTTTGCTGTTTATCCTAAAGCTCGGGAAAACGAATGGTCAAGCAGAAAACGCTGTGAAAAACCGTTTGCGGGGCTCTTGGTCCACCAGGACGGCCCATTCCAGACGATCTGTCCTATCCAACATGGCCCGCATCGACCACACCTGCCCAAAATCGGCACCGGATATTGGAGAATCTTCGCGAACACCGAGCAGCTCTGTTGGAGGCCAATTACCTTAGGGGCCATCAACGAAACAGCACGCGTCCTGGAGAAACGCGTGCTGTTCTATCCTTAACAGCGTCATCGCATCACCGATGTCGCTGATTGTTCAGGGCGTCGACTACTGAAGATCGCGAGCTTCTGGTGGAAGCGGTACGAGTTCTTCGTTGTTGTCTGAAACTTCGATGGTTTCATTCCGTGGTGACGCTTGCGACAGGCGTGACGCTCGAGCATCAAGAATGGATCGTGCGGCGGCACGAATTTCTGTCTGTCCCATTCGACGCAGGCTGCTGATTTCTGTCAGCGGCTCCAATACACGAGCCACTTTTCCAACCGTTGTCTCCATCATCGCAATGTCGACCAATGCGCGACGAAGACCAGCCAGAGATTCGACGTGTGTTGTCACTTCCAGCTGGAACTCGTCCAGCAACTCAAGGTTCTGAATCGCAGATGCAACACGGTTTGTCTGATCGCTAAGAGCAGACTGAAGTGCGATCATATCGTTTAGATTCTGGTGTGCGTCTTTTAGCTGCAGGGTTTCGCCAGTCAGGGAGTCATTGAGAGCAACCAGGGTCCGAGCGTTCTGCTCAGCCATTTCGATCTTTTCGCCAGTCGAAAGAATCTGCTGCTTCAGAGCTGCAAGACGTTCGGCAGATGTTTTGGCTGCTTCGAATCCAGCACTGGCATCACTAAAGTTCTGGGAAGAAGCGATCATCTGATCTTTCAGGCCCACGAATTCGTCAAACTTCGCAGATGCAAGCTTCAGGCTTTCATCGCTGTCCACCAAACGCTGGGTCAGTTCGGTCAGATTTGCAATGCTTGTGCTGGCTTGCTCGTAACCGTTAGATGCCGCGATCACGCGTCGCTGAAGAGCCAGCATACCGCTTAGTGAATTATCAGCAACGTCTGTCTGACTCGCACCGCTCAGGATTTCGTCGCGAAGGCCTTCCAGGGCAGCCACTTGAACGGCGGCGTCAGTTGTTTGCTGTCGAGATGCGATAACGCGTTTCTGAACTTCAAGCACGCGGTCAAATGAAGTCAGTGCAGTAGCTGACGCTTCTGCTTCTTTCTGAATCGCCATGCGAACTCGGCCGAGTTCGTCCAGCTGCTGCTCCATTTTCGCGAGGCTGTTCAGCATGCTCTCTGTTTCCTGGACACCCTCTTTGGCACCGACGAGCTGCTGCAGGTCTGCATCAGAGCTGTCCAGACGTGTTTGAATACCATCGAGTCTTCCCTTCAAAGGTCCGACCATCATCAGTTGCATGCCAAAGAACACCACGGCGAGTGACATGAGCATCGAGATCCACATAAAGTTGCGGAAGCTCTTGTTTTGTTGATTCGATCGCCGTCTCATGGTGGTTGTAGTACTCACTTGATTTCTCCAGTAGTGAATGTGCTTCAGTTATTGTCGACACGCTTCGGCCGGTCGCGCGGCAACAATGTGATGTGTTGGTTATTTCAGTACGTCCGCGTCCGTCGCCTCGAACTACGCACGTTCACCATTTGATATCGCCAAACACACCTTGCTCAGTTTTCCCAATCAGAATGGTTTCGGCAAAACTTGCTGAATTCGAAATCGCTACGACCGCACGAACTGAATTGGTGGAGTGGTCGGCATGCTGAAGTTCGTTTGTACGAATTTCTGAACAAGCGTTGAGAATGGCTAAAGCTCAATGTGCACGACGTCTGCCTGGGACCACCCATCAAATGGATTGAGGGTGTCGTCGCAGAAAGTTGCGAAGTTTTAGAGTGTGGCCGGGACTGGAGTGGGGTGCGAGCTAACCTCCGGGGTTTCCTTCGCAAGCTCAGTCCAACCCCGGCCACACATTTCAAACGCAACAATCTGCTGCCACATCCATGGATTGAGATCGACGGTGTCGCGGTTGGACATTGCAGGCGGGATGGTTCATGCTACGAAACTGCATCTCTTTCTTTGGCTTCAATTGTTCCAATCAATGTCTGCAACAAATCCGACCGGCCGCTTTCCGCTTCACATTCAGATTCTGATCGCGATGGTGATCGGAACGATTGTCGGGGTTATCGCGAATCCCGGTGACGTAATTGTTGATGTCCCTGTGATGGCAACGATTACAACCGACGAAAATGCAATATCGCTGACGGAACGGGCCGACGACACTACCGATGGAGTCCTGTTTTCGCAGGCGTTTGGGACTCAGCAGCAATTCCGCGACAGTTACCCGCACCTGGCCGAACACCTCGGCGATCGCATGGCCGGTACGATTGCGGTGGCTGACACGAAAGCTCGATTTGTGTCGAGCATGTCCAGTATCAAGGTGACCTGGCAGCGATCTCACAACAGTGTGCCTGCCGTCACTACGTTCGCCGCCGCAAATCCAGACGCTCTGCCACCGTTTTGGAAGCAGCTGGCCGAAAAGAACCCACCCGGAATCGGCGGGCAGATCATTACGTTGGCCAAGGCGATCGGCGATCTGTTTTTGCGGCTGTTGAAGATGGTGACCGTGCCATTGATTCTGACGTCTCTGGTCACCGGTGTCACCGGGCTTGGCGGTCAGGGAAACTTCGGTCGCTTGTTCAGCAAAACCATTTTCTATTACATGATCACCAGCCTGCTGGCGATCACGACCGGTCTCGTCCTGGTGAACCTGATTCAGCCGGGCGTTGGCGCAATCCTGCCGGGCGGCGGTCAAGCTCTGGAACCCGCTGATCAGTCACTGCCGGAAATCATCTATCAGCAAATCAATCGTCTGATTCCGACGAATCCTTTTGCCGCCATTGCGGGCGGTGAATTCCTGTCGATCATCTCGTTTGCGATTTTGGTTGGCATGTTCATCAACATTGTCGGCGGTGAACATGGCCGACGAATGAAAGAGCTGTTCGAATCAGCCTTCGCCGTCATTATGCGGATGACGGCATGGGTCATCAGTCTGGCGCCGATTGGTGTGGCCGCGTTTATGATCTACGCCACGGGCACTCAGGGGATTGCCATCTTCCAGACTTTGGCGTGGTACATGCTGACCGTCTTTCTCGCGCTAGTCGTGCACGCCGTCATCGTGTTGCCGCTGATTCTGAAAGTCTTTGGGAAACGCAGCCCGTTTGAATTCGCTCGTCACATGAGCCCCGCGTTGCTCACAGCGTTTTCGACCGCATCGTCGAATGCAACGTTGCCTTTGACAATGAACTGCGTCGAAAAACGAGCGGGCGTTTCCAATCAGACGAGTTCGTTTGTGCTGCCGCTGGGAGCAACCATCAACATGGATGGCACGGCTTTATACGAGGTCGTCGCTGTGCTGTTTATCGCGCAGGCAACGACCGGATTTGATCTCACGCTGGCCCAGCAAATCCTGGTCGCGTTCACTGCCTTGATCGCCAGTATCGGGGCCGCTGGAATTCCCCATGCCGGTCTGGTGATGATGGCAATCGTGCTGCAGGCCGTGGGGCTTCCGCTGGAAGCTCAGGGGATTATTATCGCTGTCGACCGAGTGCTTGATATGTGTCGAACAACAGTCAATGTCTGGAGTGACAGTTGCGGTTGTGCGGTGGTCGATGCGGGCGGTACGAAATAGCGATTGTGTCGGCCAGGTTTCACAGGACGTTCGCTTTACTTCGGTTTTGACGCATCCTCAACGGTCTTTAATAGCAACTCCGCCTTTGCGTTCACCATTTCGCGTGCGATGGGCAGTACCTGCATGACGTCGTCTTCCATCTGCGGAAGTTTGACGCGTTTCATTACCTGATTGAGCCGAAAAAACAGTGTGCTGTCGACGCCGTAGTCATACAGGAACCGTTCGTCCAAAAAACGACCGATGAACCATGCCAGCTGATCGGTCTTTTTGACCGTCATCTGATTCACAGCGTTTTCGATCACCATTGCGTCTGCCGCTGCGGTGGCTGCGTAGAATTGGTCAAGCAAAGTGTCGTCGCGGTCGGCGAGGTATTGATCGAGCAGCAGTTCGACAACAATATGTCCGAGGAACCCGGGGCGATGATCGTACTTGTCTGGCATGTGACCTCGGAATTCGCGGCCCAGTTCCCCTTCCAACTGTTGAAACGTTTCGCAGCGGTGAAAGACATCATCGTCGTGATGATGTTGCAGAATCCCCAGGCCGACTTCGCGGACGTCGGCAGATTCTGTCGACGCGACAACGGGTTCTACCAGCCGCTTGCGTGCTCTCACCTTTCGGTCGACCACACTCAACCAGTCCGGTACCACGGTACCCGCCAGAAACAGCGGTCTGTCAAGAAATCGATAACCGTGGGAAAGGTAGTTCACAGAAACACCCGTTAGATGCCGTAAAGCGGTCGGAAGCGTGCGTTGAGCTGTTCCATGAGCGGCTTGTTGGACAGCGACTTCCCGGTCACGACTTCCACAAGGCGACTCGCAGTAAATCGCTGACCATGCTGGTGAATGTGCTCCCGCAGCCACTGCAGCAGCGGAGCAAATTCGCCTTTGGCAAACATCGCGTTCAAATCGCCAAGTTGTTCTTCTGCAGCTGCAAAGAACTGCGCCGCATACATGTTGCCGAGCGCGTATGTTGGGAAATAGCCGAGCAGCCCGGCACTCCAGTGAACGTCCTGCAGGCAGCCTTCTGTGTCGTTCGCTGGCGTGATTCCAAAGTCAGACTGAAAGCGACTGTTCCACACTTCCGGAACATCTGCCGGCTTCAAGGCTCCGGAAATCAAGTCCCGTTCGATATCGAATCGCAGCATGATGTGCAGGTTGTAGGTGACTTCATCCGCTTCCACTCGAATAAACGATGGGCTGACGGAGTTGATTGCGAAGTGGAAGTCGTCCAGCCTGGTCGATTGCAGTGCGGAGAACTGCCGTTGCGCTTTGGGGTAGAAGTGTTCCCAAAACGCTCGACTGCGGCCGACCAGATTCTCCCACATGCGCGACTGCGATTCGTGAATGCCAAGCGAAACAGAACTGCCAAGCGGCGTACCGAAGGCATCATCGGGCAGTCCCTGTTCGTACATTCCGTGCCCGGATTCGTGCAGCGTGCCGAAGAATGCGGACGAAAAAAACGACTCGTCGTAGCGCGTCGTCAAGCGACAGTCGCCCGGACCAAAGCCGCTGCAAAACGGATGCGTGGTGACATCCAGCCGGCCTTTATCAAAGTCGAAGCCAATCGCTGCCGCCGCCTCGCGCCCCAGCTCTGCCTGCTGTGTGATTGGAAAGTTTTGCGTGAGTAAAGCTGCGTCCGGCGTTTTGGCCGCCCCCTTGATCGCATCCAACAGTGGTACGACTTCTTTTCGAAGTGCATCGAACACAGTGGCCACATCGGCGCTGCTGGCTCCGGGTTCGTATTCGTCAAGCAGTGCGTCGTAAGGTTCGCCGCCGTCAGCGAATCCAACGGCCGCCGCTTCTTCTCGTTTAAGATCGATAATCTGCTTCAGCCATGGGGCAAAGCTGCCGAAGTCGGCTGTCTTCCTGGCTTCGGCCCAATGATGCTGAGCCAACGCAGTGACGCGAGACATCTCTTCGACGAGTCGTTGCGGAAGTTTGCGAGAACGATCGTATGTGCGGCGGATTTCACGAATATTGACGGCCGTGTCAGAGTCGGCGGCGTCGGTAAGTTCGCTGTCTGCCAACTGATCGAGTAGTTCGCCGATTTGTGGCAACGTCGACCATTCATGAGCAACCCCCGCAAGCAGGCTCATCTGATTCGCACGGTGCTCGTTGCCGCCAACCGGCATGTAGGTTTCGCGATCCCAGCTCAGCACAGCTCCGCAGGAACCGAGAAGGGAAGCCTTTTTGATGTGGGCAATCAGCTGTTGATAATGAGTGGCAGGGTCTGGCATGGCGAGGCGGGTCACACGACTGCGTGACAGATATTTGTATGGGTGGGCGGAGGAAAAGAAAACAGACGCCGATCGGAGAACGGCGTCTGTTAGAAGTTTTGGAAAGCGGTGTGGCCTCCGAGCCGACACTGATTCGAATGACCTCTGTTGACTATTCCAGGATCATGTCGCGGACGGTGTGGCCGGATGGGATCATCGGCAACACGTGCTCCTGATAAACGCACAGCACGTCCAGGACGTATGGTCCATCGTGATTGATCATTTCTTCGATGGCAGCGGGCAGTTCGGCTTTAGTTCGCACCTGGCGAGCTTTCACTCCGTAACCTTCTGCGATCTTCACGAAGTTTGGATAGGTATCATCCGGCTGGCTTCCGTCGCCATCGCCCAGCCATTCCGGTTTGTCGACGGGGCCGAGGTACGTGTGAGCGCGGCGGCCTTCCATAAAGCGATCTTCCCACTGTGTCACCATACCAAGGTGCTGGTTGTTCAGCAGGAAAGTTTTCACAGGAAGGTTTTCACAGGTCAACGTAGCGAGTTCCTGAATGTTCATCTGGTACGAACCGTCGCCATCGATATCGATCACCAGGGAATCAGGGAACGCGGCCTGAACGCCCATTGCTGCCGGCAGACCGAAGCCCATTGTTCCCAGCCCGGAACTGCTGAGCCATCGACGCGGTTTGTCGAACTTGTAGTACTGAGCCGCCCACATCTGATGCTGGCCAACACCAACCGCAATGTAGGTGTCTTTATCTTTGGTCTGACGATATAGCTCTTCAATCGCGTGCTGCTGCAGGATGTCTTTGTCGGAATCCCGGTAACTCAGTGGATGCTTTTGCTTCCATTCTGCAATCTGAGTTTTCCATTCCG
>CAYZYB010000140.1:0-8749 GCA_964481505.1 uncultured Planctomycetaceae bacterium
TTGCAGTCGAGTTTATGACGCCAGTCGTGTTGCTTTCAGACGGCTATATCGCGAATGGAGCGGAACCATGGTTGGTGCCGGAGGTTTCCGACATCAAACCGATTACCGTCGACTATTGCACAGAAACAAACACGGAAGAAGGCTATTGGCCCTACCTCCGCGATGAACGACTCGTACGCCCGTGGGCAAGTCCCGGTACGCCAGGTCTCGAACATCGTGTCGGCGGGCTGGAAAAACGAGACGGTACCGGCAACGTTGAATACAGCCCGTCCAACCACGAGCACATGTCGGACATCCGCGCACGCAAAGTCGAAAACATCGCCGATTTCATTCCGGAACTGGAAGTGGACGGAGAAGATTCGGGTGACCTGCTCGTGCTGAGCTGGGGCGGAACTTATGGTTCGGTTCGAACTGCCGTTCGACAGGCACAAAAGGAAAACAAAAGCGTATCTCATGCTCACCTGCGTTACCTGAATCCATTTCCACGTAACCTTGGCACTCTGCTGAAAAGCTTCAAAAAAGTGCTGATCCCGGAATTAAATCTCGGGCAGCTGTCGCTTGTTGTACGCAGCAAATATCTGGTTGATGCGATTTCTTACAACAAGATTCAGGGAAAGCCGTTCAAGGTTGTTGAGGTCTACAACAAGATCAACGACGTCCTGAAGGGCTAGGGCTGTAGAATTGTTCAACGTATAAATTGACTCGCATCCGGCTAGTCCGACATTCGTCTCGCCGGAACACTCTCTGAAAAAACTTCAGGACCAATAGACATGTCGACCCTCCTGCCACAACTCACCGCCAAGGATTTCGCAAGCGATCAGGAAGTCCGCTGGTGCCCGCGATGCGGAGACTACTCGATTCTGGCACAGATGAAGAAAGTGCTGCCGGAACTCGGCATTCCACGCGAGAAGTTTTGTTTCGTATCCGGAATCGGGTGTTCCAGCCGTTTCCCATACTACATGAACACCTACGGGTTCCACAGCATTCATGGACGAGCCCCCGCAGTTGCCACTGGCGTGAAACTCGCGAATCCCGAATCGCAGGTCTGGGTGATCACTGGAGACGGTGATGCTCTTTCCATCGGTGGCAATCATCTGATGCACGCCATTCGACGTAATCTGGACATCAACATCATTCTGTTCAACAACCAGATTTACGGGCTCACCAAAGGGCAGTACTCACCGACCAGCCCACTTGGCTCGAAAACCAAGAGCACACCTTATGGCTCCGTCGATAACCCGCTCAATCCGATTTCAGTCGCCATCGGCTGTGAGGCAACTTTCGTCGCACGCTCCGTCGATGTCGACACAAGGCACCTTGCCGCGACACTCACGCGAGCAGCCCACCACAAAGGCACGTCGTTTGTGGAAGTGTACCAGGACTGCAACGTCTTCAATTCAGGAGCCTTTTACTATGCCTCAAAGAAAGGCGAAAAGGAAGACAACATTGTCTATCTGGAACACGGGAAGCCACTGATCTTTGGTAAAGAAAAAGACAAAGGCGTGCGGCTCAACGCACATGGTCGCCCCGAAGTCGTTGAGCTCAGCAGCGGCATTTCTGAAGACGACCTCCTGTTCCACGACGAAGCAGCTGAAGACCCGAGCCTTGCGTTTCTACTGGCACAGATGCGACACCCTGAATTCCCTGAACCACTAGGCGTGCTCCGAAACGTTTCCCGCCCGGTTTACGACGAATGCGTCCGCGATCAGGTCAAAGCGGCCCGCGAACAACATGGAGAAGGCGATATCGAAGCCCTCATCAACAGCGGCGACACATGGGTTGTCGAATAGCCCCCAAAGTCGGTAAGCGTTGGTATCTCAAACACAAACCTGACCCGGAAGCACCTTCTGTAAACACAGCAGCCTGCAGCTGTTGTACAGAATGAGTTCCGTGGACAGAACTACTGAATGCACCGTTTTGTAACTCATGTTTCAAGTGCCCAGACATTCTCCAGCGGCGGAACGCTCATCATTGTGTAGGAATTGCCCGAAGGTATTTTCGCGGCACCTGCCACAGACAAAGAGCCTCAACGGTACCTGTCCTGTCAGGGGCGTTTCGGACAGTGAATCCAGCCACTCCACTGCCGTTAGTCTTCTGGATCGTCTTGGTTCCATACTGCCGCATGGAATATTGCGTTCGCCATCGAATTGCCATCAAGGCTTTTGCCACCTTCGCTGCTCAGCATTCGATTCCAAGCATGACGGAGTTCAGGCCGCTGCCGATGCCGAGTAAGGCGAGCTTGGTGCCGACGGGCGGTGGAGACTGTTTGATACCCATTGCCAGCGCCATGGGAAGTGCTGCGGCTCCCGTGTTTCCGAAGCGTTCGACTGTCGGGAAATCCAGGTGGGGATCGAGTTCCAGGGTTTCCAGCAGCAACGTGCGGTGCTGTTTGCCGACCTGATGCGTGAACACACGATCAACGTCGGCGTTGGTCCAGTTGAGTTCCGATCGTGTCTTGCTCCACGTGCGTTTGGCTAGTTCGATTCCCGCGTGCAGAAGTGCTTCTGAGTCCGTTTCCATACGTGGGCGGTTGTCTCCGGTTGCTCCTGCTTCGACGCCGCCGGCACACAGATTGTGTTTTGATGTGTCAGACAGGAACGCTCCACCCACCAAACGCCGCTTCGTTTTGCTGATGCTGTCGTGACTCAGCACGATCGCTGCGCTGCCGGAACCGATTGTTAGCGATGCGAAGGCTGATTTGATCGATTTGCGTGTGAGTGAGTCGTCTTTCAGTAAACTGTCGATCGTGCCTTCAACCAGGTTGCGTCCGGTTTCTGTGCCGACGATGACTCCTGCCTTGATGCGGCCGAGTTCGATCATGTCGGCCACCAGCAGCATGCCGTTGAGCAGGCCGAGGCATGCGTTGCTGACATCCATCACCAGACAATTGTCCGGCAGGTTGGTTCCCGCGTGAACACCGGTTGCGGTTGCGGGTTCCATGCGGTCGCGGCACACGGAGCCATGGATTAGAGCGCCATAGCTATCTGTTGCGATGCCAGATGCTTCCACGGCCTGCGTCGCAGTTTGGATGCTGACTTGCCCTGGCAGTGTGCCTTGTTCGTAGAAGCGACGCTCCTGGATCCCGGTCATCAGTTCAAGGCGACCGAACGGAAGGCTCAACCGTTCATAAACAGGAGCAAGTTGCTGTTCGATGTCGTCGGACGTCACAACCTCAGTGGCTGGATTGTGAACGACGCTTTCGACGCAAACGTGGTCGTAACGCATGGGGAACTCGTGGCACAAAAAAACGAAAACGCACTTCGTGCCATCACGAAGTGCGCTGCGATAATATCAAATTTTTCTCGGCAAAGTCGCCAGATGCTGGTGTGATCAGAAAGTTCGCGTCACAACTTCCGACATTGTCTTACATGTCGGCTGTTGCCAGCGGGTCCGTGGCTTCCAGACGCTGTGACAGCATCTGGATTTCGTCGATCAAACCACTGCGACGCAATTCGTCTTTTTTAGTGGGATCGCGAGTTTCCAGCATGACAGACCGTCGGACAAATCGCAGGCCTCTTAACAGTACATCGCGTTCGTGAGTTGTAAGTTCAACCTGAAGGACATCATTCATCGCGTCATCATTCCCGAAATGTTGGGTTTTGAAAACGCATAAAGGCGGTCACTTCCTGTTTCCGAATTCATGCTCACTCTCTGAATCGGAAGTGTACGCGGTGAAATTCGCCCGCTCAAGCAATTCGTACCCACAGAATCGCGGGAAATCGCTTCGACACCCGTGTTGCATGGGTTTCACTGGCAATATTGGCAGAACAAAATTCGCTCAAGTGGCAGCAGAATCGCCAAAGTTTGCCAGACCTGTCTAGGTTCCCGCCGCTCGCAGACTTCCACCACGGTAGGCGTCCGCCATCGCTTTGGGAATTTCGGATTCTGCGAGTACAACTTCTGCCTGGTGTTCCTGGGTGAGGGCTTTCATTTCCTGTTCGCGGGCCACGGCCTGAGCTCGACGTTCTTCGGCCTTCGCTCGAGCAATTCGCACATCAGCTTCGGCCTGGTCGGCTTGAAGTCGAGCACCGACGTTGTCACCGACATCAATGTCCGCGATGTCGATGGAGACGATTTCGTAGGCGGTTTGAGAGTCCAGTCCTTTCTCGAGTACCGCTTTGGCGATCAACATTGGGTTCGCCAGAACTTCTTTGTGTGTTTCGCAGGATCCAATCGCGGAAACAATGCCTTCGCCTACACGAGCGATGACGGTTTCTTCCGTCGCACCGCCGATGAGCTGGCCGAGGTTTGTGCGAACGGTCACTCGTGCACGTGCCTTTAGCTGAATTCCGTCCCGAGCTACGCCGTCAAGAGTCGAACGGCCGTGCCGTGACGGATCGGGGCAATCGATGACTTTGGTTTTAACACTTGTCTGAACAGCTTCCAGAACGTTTCGTCCGGCCAGGTCAATCGCCGACGCTGTGTTCCATTCGAGGTCGATGTTGGCTCGATGAGCGGCGACGAGTGATCGAACGACAACCGGCACGTTACCACCGGCAAGATAATGCGATTCCATGGCATTGGTACTGATGTTTTTGATGCTCGACTGAACGGCCATAATTCGCGAATCCACAATGACCTGAGGATTTACCTTCTTTAGTTTCATGACCACCATCTGCAGAGGGCCAACCTGAGCTCCCGACATGAACGCTCGAAACCACAGCGATGCGACCGAGGCAAACATGCCGAAAAAGACCAGCACGACGAAGCCAAAGACGATGAGAAAGCCAACCAGCAGCACCGTAGCGAAGCCGGCTCCAAGGAGCATCGAAGATTCAACGAGATTCATGGACAAAGGCCTGTAGAGTAGGTTATTAGTGATCAAGCGAATGATAAGTGTACGGGGAACTAATATCGTTCCGCAACTTACCTCGCAAACAAGCTGGTCCAGTTCGAAGGATTGCACGAAAGTCGTGATTCTGTACGATCATCAGCGGCCGCTTCGGCTACTTCCAACGTCTGCTGTCGTACAGCGGATCACGCAAAATCTGAAATCTTTGTCCGCCGCGCAGAAACCATTTGCGAGGGCGTTCAAAACAACGCGAAATTCACAAAATGAGCATAGAAGCACGTGTTCAGGAACTTGGTCTGTCTCTTCCCGACGCTCCCGCTGCTGCGGGGACGTACAGTCCGGTCGTGATTGTGGGAAACATGGCATACGTTTCCGGTCAGGGACCTGTCGGAGCGGACGGCCGCTGGATGCAGGGCAAGGTGGGCGACGATCTCAGTGAAGAACAGGGCGTCGAGGTTGCTCGAGTTGTCGGTCTGACCATGATGGCAACGATCAAGGCACAGTTGGGAAGTCTTGATCGCGTCAAACGCGTCATCAAGGTTCTTGGTATGGTGAACTGCACCACAGATTTCAAGAACCATCCCAAAGTGATCAATGGCTTTAGTGATTTGATGGTCGAAGTCTGGGGCGATGAAGGTCGGGCGGCTCGCAGTGCCGTTGGTATGGGATCGCTGCCGGGCAACATTCCGGTCGAAATCGAAGCGATTCTGGAACTGAATGACTAACACACGACGTTCTGCGGCCGACCGTCAAGAAACGCGCGAATGTTGTCGACGCAGCCCTGCGTCAGGATGTCCAGGCCTTCCTGAGTCTGGTCGGCGCTGTGTGGTGTGAGGACGACGTTGTTGCACGACAGCAGCGGGTTGATTGGTACGACCGGTTCTGCGTCGTAGACGTCGATTGCCGCTCCGAACAGTTTCCTGGCGTTGAGTGCTGCGGCAAGGGCGTTGGTGTCGACCACGGCGGCGCGAGCCGTGTTGATCAGGATGGCGTCCGGTTGCATTTGTTGCAGCTGGGTTTCGCCGATCATTTCTCGTGAATCATCAGAAAGTCGCACGTGCAGGCTGACGACGCTGGAGCGCGACAGTAGTTCAGGCAGTTCGACGTATTCGAACCCCATTGTCTTCGCTTTTTCATCGTCCGGGTTAAACGACCAGGCGATGACCTTCATACCAAAAGCTTTGCAGAACCGAATCATCTCACAACCAATGTTGCCGGTTCCGATGACGCCAATGGTCTTGCCGACCAGTGAAATCCCGAGGTCACTTGGCCATTCTGCCGCACGCAAACGAGCCGTCATAGCGGCCGTTCGACGCGATACCGCCAGCATCAGTCCAAACGCATGCTCTGCCACAACCGTCGCGGTGCGGCCTGGGATATTGCTGACCACAATGCCCTGCTCTGCCGTAGCGTCAAGATCGATGGTGTCGTAGCCGATGCCGCAGACGGCAATCATCTTTAGGTTAGGAAGCTGTCGCAGCAGTGGCCCGGATATTGTGACCGCGCTACGAGAATTCAGCAGGACATCAGCGGGCTGAAGACGTTTCAGCATTTCCGCTTCGTTCGACGGACGATCTGAGTAGAGCTGAACGTCGGCGAACTTTCGCAGCTGATCCAGGCGTTCCGAACGCCCCACCATCGGCGGAGAATCGGCCGGAATCACCACGATGGGGCGGCTTTGTGAGGCTCGATCGTTCATCAGTTCTGAAGGCTGTTTTCGAGGGAGTTCGCTCCACCGACGACCGGAATTTCGATGCTGGTGGCATCCAGGTCGATCGTGAGTTTCGTTCCAGGTTGCGGCCACAGAGTGAAATCGCGATCCGTAGAAAACACCATCAATCCAATTTGCTGCCCGACAGGAACGACGTGATCGTCCGGCTGCAAATCGAAACTCAGGTCATAGAACTTTCCAGGCACCAGTGGTTTACTCCTGAGATCGGATTCTGAGTTTTGTGGATCGGCCCAACCGCGAGTAATCACGTTCTCGAAAATCTTTGCGTCGGATTTTTTATTCCACGGCAGTGAAACCAGCCAAACGGAAAGATTGGCGGCTGGCTTGTCGCAGGACAGTTTTAGGTTGAGCCGACATGTTCCGGAAATGTGGACCGGCTTCTTTAGTGTTGGGGTCACGTACAACAGGCGGTGCTGAGTCCATTCTGCCTGAGCCAGTGTGGCGCCGCTGAAGGAGAAGTTGTCGGTTAGCGTTTCGGTACCCTGCTCTGTCGCCTGCTGTGTCGACAACGTCCCTTTCTGAGCACCGCCTTTCCCGGGATGCAGCTTAACGACGGCAGCGGCGGGATTAGGATAGTCAGCGTATGACGTGGGCTTTTTGCGATCATCTTTTCCTCGCACAATCCACGCCTTTGGATCGTTTTCAACTCCGTTTTCGATGCCGTACAGGTAACGGGTGAACCAGCGGTTCATCATTTTCAATGGCGGTGGACCGCCGTGGCCTCCCTGGTGAAAGTAAGATTGAACGGGAAGTCCCTTTGCTTTGGCAGCTTCGTAAATTCGTACGCTGTGTTCGGGCATCACGTTCCAGTCGTTAAAGGCGTGAGCCATCAACAGGGCAGCTTTCATTGGGCCAAGATCGTTGATGTAATCTCGCCCAGCCCAGAAGTCGTTGTAGTCGCCGGTTATGCGATCGCGACCATCCGCCATTTCCTTATCGCGCACGTTGCAGTTGCAGTATTCACGTTTTTCAGGGTCACCGCTGTTGATATAGTTGTACAGCACATCGACGTCTTCACCCAAATAGCCGCCCGGATGACGCACAAGGCCGTTTGAGCGATAGTAGTGATAGTACGAAGTGTTCGGAGCAATCGGAATGATGGCTTCCAGTCCCTCGACCCCCGTCGTTGCGGCGGCCAGCGGAATTGTGCCGTTGTACGACGTCCCCGTCATGCCGACTTTGCCTGTTGACCAAAACGCTTCGACCCTGTTGCTGCCGTGAGGAGTCGTGAAGCCCTTCGCTCGACCGCACAGCCAGTCGATGACGGCTTTCGGCGCCAATGATTCATTGTCGCCGCCAATTGTGGGGCAGCCCTGTGACAGGCCGGTTCCTGGCGATGCCGAATGAACCACCGCAAAACCTCGAGGCACCCAATCATTCCAATGCGATTGCGAAATGATGGGGCGTTTTGACTGATGGTCAATCGACGGCGGATCTGCGTGCGGCGGCGATGGCTGTCCGAGTTCCTGTTTTGGATCCCAGAAGAAATCGCGAGTGCCCGATGCCGTTCCTGAAAAATAAGGACTGGAAACGTAGACGACCGGAAGCTTGAACGCCTGTGTGTCGGTTTGTCGCGGTCTTGTTACGCTGACGTGCATGCGGTCCGGCTTTCCGTCGCCGTCTGTGTCGAATTCTGTTTCGACCCACAGGTCGTGATGAATCCATAACGCCTTGTCCTTGAATTCCGGTACTTCCTGAGCTTCCCCGTCGGCAAACTGCGGTGCCGCCTTCTTTTCATCTGCATTCCGAGAACGATAAACTGGTGTGAGCCGTTCGATCTGCTGTTTGTCGGCTTCTTCGATCATCAACTTCAGTTTGTCGACCAGCGGAAACTCAACGCCGGCTTCGAAGAGTGCCGTCACCTTGGCAGCTTCGTTCGCGCAGCAATAGTTGATTCGCACGCCAGCATCCTTAAGCTGCTTTGTGTGACTTGGTTCAACCTTGTTGCCGCCATAAAGCTGTATGAAGGTGGCTCCAGCGGCGATCGTTTCGTCGATGTATTGCTGCGAATTCGCCTGCCGCTCCATGTTGCAGATTTTAATCTCTGCGGTTACCAACTTTGCTGCCACCGCGGCTTCTCGACTACACGCCAGAAAGCATTGATGCAGTCTTTCTGCAGATGCGATTGCTGCTGCCGTTTTCTGCGCGAGTTCCGTTCCACCTTTGAGGTGGACGTTCAGCCAGATGTTCTCCGGCATCATGTCGAGCGCTTCATTGAGTGTTGG
>CAYZYB010000141.1:0-8730 GCA_964481505.1 uncultured Planctomycetaceae bacterium
CTCCGGGATGATGTCATGGTATTTGTGACTCTTGCTTTTCAAATTGTTGCCGAACAGACTCCTTTGGCTGCTGAAGCGGCCGTCAACACGGCCGATGCTTTACCAGCGGCTGGTGGCGGAGGAGCCAGTCATCTGATTTTGCTGTTGACTGTGTTTGCGCTGGCCGTGTTTCTGGGGGTGGAAATCATTACCAAGATTCCGCCGACGCTCCACACGCCGCTGATGTCCGGATCGAATGCGATTTCCGGTATCACACTGATTGGAGCTGTGCTGGCTGCTGGCGGTGATAGCGGCAGTTGGGCGACAGTGCTCGGCATGGCCGCAGTTGTGTTCGCGACGATGAATGTTGTCGGCGGCTTTGTGGTGACCAATCGTATGCTGGCGATGTTTCGGACGCGCAGATAACCGGAACCTCGTTGGCTTCCGCTGCCAATCGCCAACTGCGTATCCGCACCCGTCTCGCCGCTTCAATCTATACAACGGAATCATCTCGTGAGTTCAGACCTGATTGACATCGCTTATCTTGTGGCAGCCATTCTGTTCGTCATTGGACTCAAAGGGCTAACCAAACCACGGACGGCAGTTCGCGGAAACCTCATCGGCGCGCTGGCGATGCTGATCGCTGTTGTGGCTACGATGCTGCATCACGACATCGTGAGTGTGACCGGACTTCTGATCGCCATGGGGATTGGTTCTGTCATCGGCATCGTGCTGGCGTTGAAAATTGAAATGACGGCGATGCCTCAACTGGTAGCGTTGTTCAATGGACTTGGTGGTGGTGCATCGGTTTTGGTCGCTGGAGCGTGGCTGTCCGGAAAAGAATTTTCTGAGCGACTGGCGTCCGGGAATTGCTTTGCCGACGCGCTAACGGCGACGGCGGCATCCGGATTGATCGGCGCTGTCACGCTTTCGGGCAGTATGGTGGCGTTCGGTAAACTGCAGGAGTTGAAGTTCATCAAAGATGTTTCGTTTCCTGGTCAGCGACTGGTAAATCTGCTGCTGGCGCTGGGATCCATCGGCCTGGGAGCATTGATGGTGATGCGGCCCGAGTATGCTCAGGCGTGGTTCTGGCTGATGGCGGTCACCGCGACGCTGCTGGGGATTCTGCTGGTGATTTCGATCGGTGGAGCGGACATGCCGGTGGTGATTGCACTGTTGAACTCGTATTCGGGGCTTGCAGCTTCTGCAACCGGATTCGTCCTGAATAACAATCTGCTGATCATCGCAGGTTCTCTGGTCGGTGCTTCCGGCTTGATTCTGACGCGTATCATGTGCGATGCGATGAACCGATCGTTGTGGGCGGTGTTGTTCGGCAAGATGCAGTCGGGCGGTACAGCGCAGTCCAGCGATGAAGTCTACGCCAACGTGAAATCAACATCGGCAGACGAAGTGGCGATGATGCTTGAGGTTGCTCAGAACGTGCTGATTGTTCCAGGATACGGAATGGCTGTGGCTCAGGCGCAGCACGCGGTGCGAGATCTCACGAATACGTTGCTGAAGAACGACATCGAAGTGAATTTCGGCATTCACCCGGTCGCCGGTCGTATGCCCGGACACATGAACGTCCTGCTGGCAGAAGCGGACATCGATTACGATCGTCTAAAAGAAATGGACGAAGTGAATTCCATGATGGATCAGGTCGACGTCGCGATCGTGCTGGGAGCGAACGACGTCGTTAACCCGCTCGCTCGCACAGACCCCGGAAGCCCCATCGCCGGAATGCCGATCATCGACGTCGACAAGGCGCGAACTGTGATCGTAGTCAAGCGAAGTCTGAGCCCTGGCTTCGCAGGAATCGCGAATCCGCTGTTTGCTGCCGACAACGCGCTGATGTTGTTCGGCGACGGAAAAAAGGCGATCACAGAAGTGTCGAAGGCACTGAGTGACGGGTAGAGCAAGTTTCGAACAGTCAGAAGCTCGCTTAGCCAACGTCAACGGTCTCGCTGTGATGAGACGGCAGGGATGACTTTGGCAAGCCTGGAAGCCGTGCCTTTCGCTGAGGGAGTGGTAGCAGATTGTTGCATCTGAAATAGGTGGCCGCGGTTGGACTGAAACTGCAAAGGAAACCCCGGGGTTCGCTCGTTCCTCACTGCAACCCCAGACACCTTCCGGCCAACTGAACGACGTTACTCAGTTTACGAATCATGAAATGTGACCCGTGTCTGAGATTGCGTGGCATTCCCGATTACGTCGTATCCTGCGCATTTTTCTGACTTTTCGTAAGTCATCTGGTTGAAGCAGTTTAGGCTCTTCCCTGCTCACGTTTTTGCCCTCTTTTGCACGTTTTGGCGTGGCGCTTTCACGGATAACGATTGGGCCGTTATGCCTTTTGCGTGCTGCGGCTCGAACTTCAAACGGCGGCGACTCAGAAACAGAGGCTGCCAAGGCTTTGAGGGTGTAGTCGCAGAAAGTTGCGAAGCTGGAAATGGTCTGCCTCTGGCACTAAGGGCGATCAAGTGTACATCAAGGGTGCTCGACGAGCATGTATGTATTATTCGGGAAAAGCGCCCAACACGTTTTTCTTCTGTGTCAGCAGGCTTCGAACGGTTAGTAGAGTCAATCCCTCACACAGATGTTTTGATATCGGGAAGAGTGTTAATGAGTTTGCATTCCTTGCTTCGCAGTTTTTTTTCTTCGACTGCTCCAGCAAACGTCACCCGTCAGCGAGCGCGTTCACGTCGCCGCTCACGCTGGAATACCGAAGCACTGGAAGACCGTGCGCTGTTGGCGACGTTTACCGTTACGAACACATTGGATGCGGGATCGGGAAGTCTGCGGCAGGCGATCTCGGACGCCAACGTTGGTGCCGGTGCAGACACGATAAGTTTCGCTTCTTCGCTGGCTGGCGAGACAATTACGCTGACCAGTGGCGAACTTGTCGTAACAGATGGGCTGGACATCAATGGGCCTGGTGCCGATCAATTGACGATTGATGCGAATCAGCAGTCTCGAATATTCAGCATCGATGATGGTAATTCGAACAACCTAATCGATGTTAGCATTTCCGGACTTACACTCACTGGTGGAGCCGCAGACGGGCCAGCTGCGTTCTCTCCAGCCGCGCAAGGTGGCGCTATTTCAACGCTTGAGAATCTCGAAGTCGATGGCTTATTCGTGACGGGAAATCGGGCCTTGTCTTTGGGCGGTGGAATCCGATCGGCAGGCGGGGTCAATGCGAACCTTACGGTACTCAATTCTACCATCAGCAATAACACGGTTGGTAACGCAACTGAGTTAGGTTTCGCTGCCGGGTTGTACTTCTTCAGCGGCGGCTACGTGGCCAACACAACGCTGGTGGGGAATTCGGCGGCATCGGGTGGTAGTGCGATTGATATTGGACAAACTACTCCGGTCGTCGTCGCGAATAGTACAATTACGGGAAACACTGGCGGGACGGCGCTTCGGAATACTAACTCGAGCAATAGTCTCACGTTGCACAACACAATCGTGGCTGGAAACCTTGACGCGGCAGGAAACGCCTCAGAGATTTCCGGAACTGTTGAACCAGCATCCAGCAACAACCTCATTGGCGACCCTGCCACAGCAGGCGGGTTGATTCACAGTAACAACGGGAACATTCTCGGCGACGGTGCTGGCAACGGGATTGCTGCATCAACGATCATTGAAACAACACTCGCTGACAATGGTGGCCCCACACAAACGCTCGCTCTGATCGAAAACAGCCCGGCCATTGATGCGGGCAGCAACGCTCTGGCCGTCGATCAGAATGCCGTTGCATTGACTGTCGACCAGCGTGGGGAAGAAAGAGTGGTTGATGGAGACGGAAACGACACCTCAACTGTCGACATCGGAGCTTTCGAACGCCCTCCCACACCGCGCATTGTGGTCACTGAAACTGATGGCTCGACGGCAGTCAGTGAAAGCGTGGGAATTGACACCATTGAGGTCAGTCTGAATCGCCGCCCGGACACGGATGTATTTATCACGATTGAATCGGGCGACGTAACGGAATTTGTTGTTGATCTGCGAACTCTGACCTTCACGTCTGACAACTGGAATGTGCCTCAAACCGTGCAGGTGATGGGAATTGATGATCGTGAGTTCGATGGAGACGTGACGTCATCACTGACCGTCGAAGTTGGCTCCGGCTCAGATGCTGGTTTCTCAACTGTTGCCCCCGTTGTCGTAACGGTCACCACGACAGACAACGAAGCCACGACTCCTGCCGGGCAAGGCCAGGCCTTCGACAACCATGCTCCGACACTTTCCATCAATTACGTGATTGCTTTGCAGGGAATCTTCCCAAGTCAGGGCGGCGGGTTGCCTGAGTCTACTGAACCCCTGTTGGGGCAGATTGTAATGGGCGGCTGGAACTTTGCTCCGCGCGGATATGCCTTTGCAGAAGGGCAGCTGTTGGGTATCAGTTCAAATACGGCCTTGTTTTCTATCCTCGGCACTCAGTACGGAGGCAATGGCACAACAACTTTCGCACTTCCCGATCTGCGTGGTCGAGTTCCCATTGGCGCTGACCCTGCCAATGGGTTGCCCGTTGGAACACAGGTTGGTTCCGCGACGGTAACTCTGGCAGAAGACAATCTGCCTTCACACACACACGACCACGCCGCCGGAACTCTGGCTGCAACAGGCGGCGGCCAGGCGTTTGACAATCAACAGCCGGCACTGGCCTTAACAGCGGCTGTGCGGACGGTCGGGAACTTTGGAAGCCTGGGACAGATCGTTTGGTTCGCTGGCAACTTCGCCCCGGGCGCCGCAGCTGTCGGACAATTGCTACAGATCTCTCAGAACACGGCGCTGTTTTCTCAACTGGGAACGATCTACGGCGGTAACGGCCAAACAACTTTCGCACTGCCGGATCTGCGTGGACGGGCGGCTGTGGGATTTGGCGACGGGGATGGGCTGCCTGCACTTTCAATTGGCCAAAAAGTCGGCGAATCACAGACAACGTTGGATAGCAGTCACCTTCCAGCACACGATCACGAACTATCAGGAACCGATACGTCAGAAACCGGCGGCAACCAGGCGTTCACTAATGTTTCGCCGGGGCTGGCCCTGAGATATATGGTCAGCGCATCGGGCCTGTTTCCATCCGCGAATAAGGGCCTCATCGACCCGTTTATCGGTGAAATCGCGATCACAGCGGCTCCTTTTTCCGATCCGTTTGGTTGGGTGAACACGGAAGGCCAATTACTGCAGATCTCCCAGAACTCAGCTCTGTTTTCTCTACTGGGAACAACATTCGGCGGCGACGGTCAAGTGACGTTTGGCCTGCCTGACCTCCGAGGCCGCTTTGCAACGCACTTTACCACGACTCAACGCCTTGGCAGCGAGTTTGGTTCTGTGGACGTCAGTCTCACCGATGCCACGTTGCCGACTCATGTTCACGAATTCGTTCCGACAGCAGAATACGTGGTCACCACCGCGACCGATGAATTGAATTTCAGTAATGCAGAGGTCAGTCTGAGGGAAGCCATCGTCGCCGCCAATTACCACGCGGGCGCTCAGGACATCACCTTCGCTGCGTCGTTGATCGGCAGCACTATTTCACTGACCGGAGGCCAATTGGAACTGGCCGATGACGTGACGATCACGGGACCGGGAGCCGCTGAAGAATTGATGATTGACGCTCAGGGGCTGTTTCGAGTCTTCCGAGTGGATTCCGGTGTGACGGCCACGCTGTCGGATCTGACAGTGACGAACGGCAACGCGGATTTCAATGTTGATAATGTATTGGATTTGTCGGTTGGAGGCGGAATCCTGAATGCGGCAGGAACGCTGACGATAGAAAACGTGCGGTTCATTCAGAATGACGCACAATTTGGGGGTGGTATCCTCAATAGCGGAGAGGGTAGCACCGCACAGTTGTCGATCCGTGATTCTACATTCTCGGGCAATACCGGAGTGGTCGCAGGAGGTTTGGGAAATTCAGGATTTGGCGGAGACGCGACGGCGAGTGTCAGTGGCTCAACGTTTGCTGATAATTCCGTATCCGGCTCGGGGGGAGCGATTTTGAATTTTGAAGCAGGCGCGACGCTCAACATTGTTAACTCAACACTGTCAAACAATGAAGCCGACATTGGCGGCGCGGTGTTTACACAGAACGGTGCAGTGCTGACATTCGTTAACAGCACGGTTGTTGGAAATACGGCCGACACTGAAGGTGGAGGGATTCATGGCATAGTTGGCACTGTCACAAGCCTGCATAATACCATTCTTGCAGCAAACGTTTTGGATAACGGAACGGCAAGTGATGCTTCCGGCGATGCTTTTCAGGCGGCGTCCGCCAACAATCTGATTGGTGATGCGAATTCTGCGGGCGGACTAACCAACGACACAGATGGCGATCCGGCCACTGGCAGTAACAACATTGTTGGAGTCGACTGGAAAACGGTTCTCGAAAACGATGGCACGGTTCCCATTCTGGCCGACAATGGTGGCCGGACACAGACCGTTGCCTTGCTGCCCGGCAGTCCTGCCATTGACGCGGGGGACAACGCCCTGGCAGTTGATACTGACAGTGTTGCTCTGACCAACGATCAGCGAAGTTCTATTCGAATTCTGGACGGTCACGGCGACGGCACAGCGACCGTCGACATCGGTGCGGTTGAGGCGGCGCCTCCAGTGCCGCCGGAGATTCTGGAAGTGGACGCGAACACCGACGTTGTTGACGGTGACTATTCGGACGGTGAACTTTCGTTGCGAGAAGCGATCCTCATCGCTAACAGCCGCACGGGGGCAGACGATATCACATTCGCTGCAGGCTTGACGTCGCCTATTGAACTGGACGGCCGCGAATTGCTCATCACCGATGATTTGACAATCCAGGGTCCGGGAGCGAAACAGCTGACGATTCGCGGCAGTTCCGCAGCAGGCAAAGAATCTCGCATCTTTGGAATTGATGATGATGACTCGAACAACGAAATTTCGGTAACAATCTCCGGCCTGACACTGACCGGCGGTCAGGCGAGTCGGGGAAGTGGTGATTTCACGACCGGAAGCGGTGGTGCCATTCGATCGGTGGAGGATTTAACTGTTCAGGATTCCACTTTGTCCGGGAACACGAGTACCGAATTCGGCGGAGCAATTTTCGCCGGGGGCTCCGGAAGTCTGGAATTGAAAAACAGTACACTGTCCGGCAACACAGCGTACAGTGGTGGCGGGTTGATCAACTACGCCGCCGGTGGAGCGGTCGTTTCGAATTCCACGATTTCCGGAAATCGAGCCATCACCTATGCGGGTGGCGGAATCTTCAATCAGTTTGATCTGACCATCACAAATTCAACGATCACCGGCAATGAAGCAGTCGCTCGCGGCGGTATTCACAGTCGAGGCAACTCTGCCCGAACTCTGATGATCAACAATTCGATCATTGCCGGCAACACAATCATCGCAACCGGAGCAGAATCCAATCTCGCAAACTTCAACGGTCGCGTCACCACTGCCAGCCACAGTTTATTTGGAGCAGTGCATCCGAATACGGGACTCATCGATGGCGATGACAACAATCAGGTTGGCGTGACGAACCCAGGGCTTGGACCATTGCAGGATAATGGTGGTCCGACACAGACTCACGCTTTGTTGCCCGACAGTCCCGCGATTGATGCGGGCGCTGTCATTCCACAGGCTCTGATTACGCCGACATCCGTGACTTCCAGTACCTCGGCAAGTGACTTTACTGCCGCGTCAAGACTCATTGCGAACACTTCAGTAACGCTTGACAGCTACGAAACGGTGACAGAATTCAGCCTTTTCGACGGGTGGGTCACCGCCGATCCGAATGGTTCAACCGGCGACTACTTTGCTAACGAAACCGCAGCCCCTGTGCTGACAATCTCGCTGGACGGAATGCAGTCCTTTGACCAGGTTCTGATCTACGGTGGAGCTGGACTCAATAACAATGATATCAGAGAATTTACGCTGGAGTTTTCAGCAGACGGCGGGACAACCTACACATCGCCAATAACGCTCACAAAGCCAAGAACCACGTCTACGACCAGAAACTTCACGCTGCCGCTGGTGCAGCGGGTGACTGCCAACGCGGTACGTTTGGTTGTCACCGATAATTACTTCGGTGAATCGGGACAAGCGGGTGGCGACCGAGTTGCATTCAACGAAATTCGTTTCCTCGATTTCAATGCACCTCCATTCGACCAGCGCGGCAGTGGCTTCGATCGCGTCATTGACGGGGATGGGGATGGCAACGGTACAGCGACCGTCGACATCGGTGCGTTTGAATTCCGCGCCGCGGACCTTTCAGCAACCGCTTTTGATGCCGTGACCGATCATGTGCTGACGGCTGAAACGGACGTGACTTTCACCGTACAGAATTCAGGCGACATCGCCGCCGGTGCCTTCGACACTCACATTGTGTGGTCACCGAATTCCATTCAGGGCGACGCTGATGATGTTGTCATCGCGGGATCGGCGGTGAACTTCACCGGACTTGCCGCTCAATCAACAGAGTCTCGCACGGTGACTGTGCAGTTGGATCAGTCTGCGCTGTACGCGGCCGCTCTGGCAGCCGCCCCGACCGGCCAGCCCGTGGGAACAGTTTCGCTGGATACCAGCCACCTTTTTCTGGTGATCGATGTCAGCAACTCCGTGGTCGAAAGTGACGAAACGAACAACTCCGGCCAGGCCAAATTGACCGACAGCGACGACATCACTTACTTCCCATGGGACCTGAACGGCAACGGCGTTGTAGAACCGCTGGATGCCGTTGCCGCCATTCAGAACATTGGTTCCACGACC
>CAYZYB010000142.1:0-8713 GCA_964481505.1 uncultured Planctomycetaceae bacterium
GTCGGTCATTATCAACAAGTGCTGTTTGGCGACGCTACGCTGCAAGACTTACCGTCCGACTCACAAGGCCCGCGATTTGTCATCAATGCGACGAGCGTCCAATCAGGTGCGCTAGTACGGATGTCGCGTCCTTATCTTGCTGACTATCGAGTCGGAATGATTCCGCATCCGCTGATACTGCTTGCCGAAGCGGTGGCAGCATCGTCCGCGTTCCCTCCGTTCCTGTCTCCTGCTGAGATTGACGTCGAACCGAGTGACTTCAAGCGAGACGACTCTTGCGATTTGCAACGCGAACCATTCACAGACACGCTCGTCCTAAGCGACGGAGGTGTCTACGACAACTTCGGACTGGAAACAGCGTGGAAACGCTGCAAGACAATCCTCGTCAGTGATGGCGGCGGAAAGATGCAACCCGATCCTGAACCGGCTGGTGATTGGGCACAGCACTCGAAACGCATTCTTGACATCATCGATAACCAAGTGCGTAGCCTGCGAAAGCGTCAGATCATTGGGGCTTTCAAATCAAGACATCGTGATGGGGCCTACTGGGGAATCCGCACAGATATTGCCGGCTACCAGCTCGACGACGCGATGCCCGCTCCAATCCGAGACACACTTCGACTGGCCGACACGCCAACGCGATTGAAGCGACTGCCACGCGAGCGACAACAGCAACTGATAAACTGGGGCTACGCCGTCTGCGACGCGGCACTCCGTAAGCACGCGGACGTACATGTTGCATCGACTACTCCGGACGCGTCGTTTCCGTTTGAGGCGGCGGGCATTGCCTGACCGAAGGACTTCAGCTGCGACTTACTGCCATCAAAAAGCGACACACCATATGGAATGACATCATGCCGAACATCGAATTTATTGCTGACGATCTTGTATCTGTGACCAAGCTGGCCAAGAGTCGCGGAAAATTTGTAGCCAAAGAAAAGGTGGTTCTCGCCTGGGGTGATCGAGTCGAAGTTGTCGAGCATATTAAGAGCGGGGCAAAGATTGTGAAGACTCGAATACGCGTGCATTCGAGAACAGGTCGGTCGTGGTTAGGCGAGGCGAGAGGCAAGCTTAAGACCCAAGCCAAAGGAGTTCTGCAGTTTTCCATGATCGACGTCCAGCAGGGTGATGGAATGGTGCTCGAAACTCCCGAAGGAAAAGTGATCTTCATTGACGGCGGGGACAACAAACTGTTCGCTCGCTATGTGGCGGCTCGCTATCAGGGAACGACCGAAAAAAAGCCACTTGATGTTGATGCAATGATCGTCACACACGGTGACGCGGATCACTTTGCCGGACTGGCTGAGATCGAGAATTCCGAGAAACATCAAACCGCTCGCAAGCGTCTATTCATTCGCCCGAAACGAGTCTTCCACAATGGATTGGTGAAGGGGCCCTCAAAACTCAAGCCGGAACGGATCTTTGGACGAACGATCAAGAAAGGCACTGAACGCTACGCGGTTGACCTTGTAGACGACGTACTCTCAGTTTCCGAGTCCCGGCTTAATCGTCCGTTCAAGGGCTGGGTTGGTGCTTTGAAGCACTGGGCGAAGCGAGGGCCGATCACTTTTCGCCAACTTGCCTTTGGTGATGACGACGCATTCGATTTTCTTTCGGATGAGGCAATAAGCGTTCGCGTTGTGGGACCATTCCCAAAATCCATTACACATCTCGGCAAAACGTACAGAGGGCTACCTTTACTGCGAACCCCGAAGAGGACCGTGGATATTCACCTGTCCGATGGACCAGCATCGTCACGCCCTTTTTCTGCATCTCACACCATCAACGGGCATTCGGTCGCTCTTCAGCTTCGTTATGGCAACGTGCGATTGATGCTGACGGGCGATCTGAATCAGGAGTCGATGAAAACGCTGCGCGAAAAAACAACGAACAAGGAACTTCAATCCGAAATCATCAAAGCACCGCACCATGGATCAGCTGATTTTGACATGTTGGCACTCAAAGCGATGGCTCCCGTGGTCTCGATCGTCTCGTCGGGTGACGAAAGCAGTCGTAAAGAGCACATTCATCCGCGTGCGACATTGATGGGCGCACTCGGTAAAGCTTCGAGGGGTGACACGGCCATCGTTCTCTGTACGGAACTTGCCGCGTTTTTTGAGCTGCGTGGCATGTCGAATAGTGACAACGGAAAGCGATACTTTGGATTTGAGCGAACGAACTTCGGGATCATTCAAATTCGGACAGACGGCAAACGTGTCCTCGTCTTCACACACAGTGGCAAAGCGGGAATGAAGGAAGCGTACTGCTTTACCGTCGACAAGAACCACAAAGTGAAATTCACGGACTTCAAGAAGGCGTAGTCAACCAGAATGCAGCTACCCGGCAGGAACTGGCTCCACGTTGCTGATGAAAGCAAAACAACAAGAAATATGCATCCATGACCGACATCCAGGTACCACGTACCGCCAAGACGCGGCCTCTCACAATCGTCGCTCAAGACCCGAGCGTACTTGATCGCCACGGCAAGCCTTTGCTAACAACTGTCAATGTACCAGCCGAAGAACTGGCTCCTGGACCGTCTGGATACCGTGTTCGAGTTGTCGACTACGACGCTTCGACTGGGACATTCTACAAACCTCTTCAGGAAGGTGAGAATCTTGGCGGATTCAAGGACCCCCATGAAGGCAGGGAGTTTGAAGAATTGTTGGGAGATCCTCGTTTTCATCAGCAGAACGTCTATGCAATTGCGATGAGAGTTCTCGGGCAATTCGAAACCGCGCTTGGTCGGCGAGTAAGCTGGCAGTTTGACACTCACCAATTGAAAATTGTGCCTCATGCGTTTCGCGAGGCAAACGCTTTCTATTCGAGAGATCACGAAGCACTTCTTTTTGGCTACTTTGCAGTACCGTCGCAGACTCAGAAGAATGCCAGGAAGTCGCATCCCCATGATCGTATTTACACGTGTCTTTCACACGACATAGTAGCACACGAAACCACCCACGCACTGCTCGACGGTATCCGCCACCGTTTTCTATATCCATCGGCACCAGATCAAGCAGCCTTCCATGAAGGGTTTTCCGATATTGTGGCAATCCTGTCTGTGCTGTCCGTTGCAGATTTGGTCGAAGAGGTTTTGATTCGTGGCGATAACAAGGAAGTGAAAATCTCCACGGATGAAAACGATGACGAATTCAAGTCGCAGTCATTGCGAACACTGCGTGATGACATTGAACTGATCGCGCCGCTGGTATCCCTCGCTGACCAGATGGGCGCTGCGCTGGGTAACTCAAGCCGTAAAGCACTTCGCGCGAGTTTAGAAATTGAACCGGACAAGACTGCACTTAAGAACGCGGAGTTCATAGAGCCTCATCGGCGAGGAGAGTTGCTAGTGGCGGCCGTAATGCGTACCGTCATGAAGATCGCGAAACATCGCGCCTTATCCGTGGGAGTCGAGGGTAAAGACAAAGGATATCGCCGCGTCAGTGCGATCCTGCTTGCAGAGTGCTATGCCAAAGCCGCTCGCGACGTACTCACCATATGTATTCGAGGACTCGACTATTTGGTACCTGTTCATGTCAGCTTTCAGGACTATTTGGCTGGTATTCTGACCGCAGATTTTGAGCTTGTCGGCAACGATAGCAAATACGGATACCGGCAACACTTGCTTCAATCATTTCACGAATATGGTATCGGTTCGAGATCAGATAGTAGCAGTGGAGTTCTGGAGCAGGTCAATAGCACGCGTTGGTTGAGCAACGATAAGACCGACCACTACGCAATGATGCTGAATCCAGATGAGATGTTTCGCTACATCTGGGAAAACCGCAATCCACTTGGAATTACCGATGATTATTACACGCGAGTCACGTCTGTGAATCCAACTATACGCGTTGGTCCGGATGGAGCGATGGTTTCCGAGACGGTCGTTGAATACGTGCAGGTCGCAGTTCTTCGCGCAGGTGATTTGCACCGTCATGGGCTCAGTCGCCCCAAATCGATGCCCGTCGAAGCTCGTTTGAAACTGTACGGTGGTGGCACATTGATCTTCGACGTTCGTGGCAAGCTGAAATACCACATTTATAATGCACTCAATGATCCAAAGGTTCAGAATCCGATCATTCGCCACCTATGGGAGACCGGCCAATTAACATTGACGGGAGCGGCAATTAGCCCGCGATTGTCGCTGGCTTCACTACATGAACGGCGTGAGCTTGCTTCGCCACCAGCATCCGCTGGAGGTGAATCATGGCAGTAAAGAAAAAGAAGCCGAGTGCGAAGATCGTTCCCGAATCCGTCGAGGTCCGCATGTACAACGTCGGATTGGGCGACAGCATCCTGTTGACGTTCCATTCCAAGTCAGGCACCAAGAAGCTAGCGCATCGAGTTTTGATTGACTGTGGGTCAACTGGCCGTAACTCGACCGATGGCCCGAACCTCGAGCAAGTCGCAAAAGAAATCGTCAAGGATTGTGGAGGAAAGAACGCCGTGCTTGACGCATTGGTTGTGACCCATCGACATCAAGATCACATGTCCGGGTTTGGCGGAGCGGCAGGAAAGATACTCACCGAGAATCTTCGCCCCAAGCTGATTATTCAACCGTGGACCGAAGAACCGGGTGCGGCAAACCCAAAAGCCAAAGCGAACGCGACTGAAAAGGCCGCAGCATCATACGCGTTCTCGCTACACGACGCTCAGGAGGTGACCGACAGTATCCTAAAAGAGATTCTGGTCCGACGTGAAAGCGGCATGGACCGTGAGACCGATGAGGCTGCGATATTCTACTGCCAAAAGAACTTGCCCTTCTCAGAAGGACTTACCTTCAAAAAGGCAAAGGAAACGGATGACGACGACGAACTTCTGACGGGGCTGAACGTCGAAACCCTCAAGAACATTGATGCAATCACGAATCTGACGAACTGGAAGTGGAGTTCGGGGACGCCGGAACGCAAATGGGTGCAGAAAGACGATTTACTCAAGCTAGGGATTCCCGGGCTAACGGTCAAAGTCCTCGGCCCCATCGGCCCGAAGCGATGGAAAGAACTCGACGGAAAGGGCAGCAACCTTGCAGAAGAACTATGGAAAAAGCTGCAGGCGCTGCGAGGAGTCGATCAACCTGAAACGACACAACCGGAACCGACACAAGCCAAGTCAGAAAACACTGACGCGGAACAAGTCCGATTCAAGGAGGAATACGGCACCTACGGAGTCCCTCCGATTTTTCCAAATGCGGAGCAAGTCGATGACAGCGAATTCAAAAAGGACAGCGTACGCTGGTTGCGTGAAAAACTGGACTTGCTTCGCGGCGATCAACTGCTGCAGTTCGTCACTGTCCTTGACAAACACATCAACAACACAAGCGTTGTGCTGCTACTCGAATTTGGCGGTTTCCGAATGCTGTTTCCCGGCGACGCTGAAGTCGCAGCATGGCAAGGGATCATGAGTGACGCAAAAGCCGAGGCATCAATCGAGAAAATCGATCTCTACAAAGTTGGGCACCATGGCAGCAACAACGCTACCCCGATTAAATCGCTCTGGGAAAAACTCATTGCAGACCGAGACAAAGACAACCCATTGCACTGCGTGCTTTCCACCCAAACCACAAAGTTCCAAGGCTCAATTCCGAACAAGACACTACTGGAAACGATGCTCGAGTCCGACGCCTTGCACCTCGTCTCCACAGCCTACCTCGATGGAGAAACATCCGCTCACGCCGAGGAATGGTCAGTCGTTGAAAGGGGAACGGGTAGCAAGAGAGTGGTCATGTCCTATTCACGCAAATTTGATGTGTAAACGCCAATCATTTTTCTAGATCGGAAGGATTACAAAATGAGCACAAGAGTCGTATTTTTGTGGGTAGTGGCGTTTGCAACTCCTTCCGTCAACACGACGTTGGGGCTGTAACAGCAGAACCCGCGCAGCCCGAATGCATCGGAGTGAACAAGAACTGCACTCTCAGCGCTTCAAGGCAATCGCATGTAAACGGCGATGGGAAAGTGTGGCGATTGGCGGGCGAAAAGTGCAGCGCTCGGGCTGTGGAAGGTTGCGGTGCATCTGACTTCAGAGGCTTGGCGTTTGGCATAGGAGGGAAGAGCCTTCGGGAATCACGAAGGCTTGAGTGGCTTCTTTGTGAAGCCTGGACGCATCATATACAAGTGGCTCGTCCCCAGATGGGGTAGTTGATCTCAATCCAATCACCCCACTGGGCTACGGCTTCCCCGAACGCTCGTATCGAAGAATGGGCACACACAGCATTTCCAGGAAAATCCAACAACCTGCCTATTGACAAGTAATAGCCTTTCATAGAAGGCCACCCGATTCTGAATCGTTGTCGGCAACGAATGGATTCGCTTTTTTGTTCCCGATAAGTTTGTGTTCCGGTCTTCTTTACATTCGCGTTAGAGTCGGGCGTGATGATGTTCCGTCGTTCCACAGGATTTTAGCGCTGGCCGTTCGCCCGCCGGAATGTACGTTGATCACACCAAAACCAAGCTTCCCGGTTTGGCTCTGATATCGAAAAATGAACTCGTTGCCGGACCAGTTTCCGGTCACGGCGTGGTGTTCTCCGTTGCCACTTTCTGAGCCGGTCAACTGAAATCCATTCTGCCGAAGATCCCAGACTTTTCCGCAACTGCAACGCCAGCGTCCGGAAGAGGTACACGATGTTGGCTTGGGCATGTTTGGACGCAGACCTGGAGGGTTCTTCCGTACCCAGCTACCGTTTTCCCATTCAAAGTAGTTGCCGTTGCTGTCGTATTTGGTGCGTTTCGTGGATGAAATCGTGACCCAGCGACCGTTAATAAATTGCTGACGGTTTCCATTGGCATCGATACGTTCCGCCACCCCCACTCCACCGCCGCCATTGCCGGGGTTATTCGGTCGGAGTCGCAGAGCTTCCGCCCGATGCTCAGGCGGAATAGAGTTGATGTCTCCTCCAAGAGCGTTGGTGTTCCCGGGGTAGTTTTGTTGGCGACTCAGGTAGTCCACTCGGTGTTCTGGTGGAATGGAATTAATATCGCCGCCAATGTTGTTCTGTGCGAATGCTGAAGCTGGCATGATCAACAGTGCCAGGGCAATCTTTGAGAAGCTGAGAGAATTCATCGCTTGCTTTCCTTTTTGTAACTTTGGTCTGGTTGTTTTTTCGTCAGGCTTCTCGAATAAAGTTTGAGCCCCTGACGGTCCGAAGATGGTGAACTTTGTGTGACTCGCGACCGAACGTGAGTCTCAAAATTCCTTCCATTAGTCTTCCGCAAAAGCGTCACGCGACCTCAGGCAAAACCGGCCGTATTTACGGCACTGACGTGCCATAAACGCAGGCTGTGACGTGTCTTAGGGAATCTCAAAGAAATTTACCCGGAGTGCTGCAGCTGACTACGCGATGCTGGAATCCAGCCAGGCGTTACCATCAGAGAAGTGAGCGTCAATGCTCTGAATGTCCGTGGCTTTCTCCGCGTCTTCGAACCGTGACTCCACTGATACCGACTCGCCTGGATCAACTGCCAATTCGACGACAGCAGCAGGGCCCGCTTCTGCTGCCGAATCGTTCACGCTGGTGCCCATGGAGGACAAGGATGCCAGCAGCGTTTCCTGTTCGGTCTCGCCATCGTCCACAGACTGGCCGTTGGTGGCTGTGATCGTAAAGTCAACCGGGATGCTGAATGGTCCTTCAAGACCTGCCGTGCTGACAGCTCGGACCCACGCACGATACAAGCCGGGAGCCAAATTCGAACTCGGAGTAAAAGACGTGGCCGTGAGTCCGTCTTCGCGGATCACTCGAGCGACCCCGGTTGTCAAATTATTGACCTGCACCGCATAGTTTGCAGCGCCAGAAACCGGATTCCACGCAAACGTTGGTCTGCGAGTCGACGGTGTGGCTCCGGGTGACGTCAGAGTCGTCTGGCCATTTGTTGAGAACCCAATGGGTGCACTCCACTGGCCAACGCCCGACGCGTTCACGGGCCGTACCTGAAATGTCCACACGTCTTCCGCGAGTGCGGTCGGCGGCGTCCATGTTGGTCCCGGAACGTTTTGCAGCAAAGACTGCGTGCCGCGATGAAGATAGACGTCGTAAGACGTGGCCCCCGATGTCACTGGCCAGCTAAATGTTGGCGTCGTATCAAATCCCGGCATGTTGCCACTTGGGGGCGTTGTCGTGAGACCATTTGTTGCGGGGGCATTGACCGTGAAGTCCACTCCGCTTCCCCAAACACCACTGCCATCTGCCAGTGTTGTGCGAATCCAGACTTTGTGATCACCATTGGCCAGCACGCGAGAGCTAATGCTGGTGCCCGTAATTCCAGCGTCACGATACAAAGCGCCCGGTGTACCAACTCGTGATACATAGACTTCGTAACTTTGTGCTCCCGGAACGGCAGGCCAGCTAAATGTTGGCGTACTGCTGGTGACCGTGCTATTGCGAACGGGCGATGTAACTTTAGTTCGACCGCCTGTGCTGAATTCATTAGCCTGCCCCCAGGTACCAAGGAACTCAGTTCCGTTGACATCTCTTACAGCTCGCACCCACCACTTGTAGTCATTACGAGCCAGCTCTGTGTTTAGTGCGTAAGAGGCCGTCGCACCTGAACCCGGATCTGTGATTGACGCCGAGATGGGACTACCGGGTTGGTTGATAAAGATTATGTATCGTGATGCGCCAGGTACGCGATTCCATGTGAAATCCGGAGTTACGCTGGTGGTTGCACCGATCGGTGTCAAATCTGTTTCTACCTCAACAACAAAGGTATGGCCCTGATCC
>CAYZYB010000143.1:0-8701 GCA_964481505.1 uncultured Planctomycetaceae bacterium
GCACTCTTGATTTGCACCGAGTTGCTTGGTTTCCGTCAACCGACCGTTATTCGGAACTCGATGAGGCCATGATCGTTGAAAATGTGCAAGCGGAGTTTTGTTTACTCGTTCCGGAATTCATGGTTCTCTGTACTCGATGAAAGTGGAACCAAACGGAACTTCGGCGGCGAAAATTGACAAATCAGTTGGAAGATTGATTGGTTATGCTCGGGTGTCAACGACCGGACAGGAACTTGACATGCAGCTGGATGCGTTGCGTGATGCCGGTTGCGATGAACGGCTGGTGTTTGTTGACAAAGCATCCGGAGTGAAGTCTGATCGCCCCGGTCTTGAGTTGGCTCTTGACACCGTTGCAAAAGGTGACACTTTAGTTGTCTGGCGACTCGATCGGCTGGGCAGGTCGATGCAACACTTGGTCAAGGTTATTGAAGAATTCAACGACCGCGGCGTTGGATTTCGTTCCTTGTGCGATGGTGTCATTGATACGACGACAGCGAGCGGGCAATTGATCTTTGGGATCTTCGCGGCGTTGGCTCAGTTTGAACGGTCGTTGATCGTTGAAAGAACGAACGCAAGACTCGCTGCGGCACGAGCACGTGGCCGGTTTGGCGGGCGCCCGAAACTGAATCCACGGGATCCGCGAGTCCTCACTGCGAAAGCTCTGTACGCAGACCGTTCACTCACGATTTCAGAAATCCTTGAGACGCTTCAGATTGGCAAGACCACGTTGTATCGTTGGTTGAAGACGTAAAATCGCGTCCTGTAAAAATATCCTGGCGGCGAACAGAATTGGCTGCTCTCCAGCAGCCTGCCGACGGAGTTGCGAAAACACCGCAGTGATTCCTCTCGGTTCTTTAACTGAGGTCGCATGATCAGACACTGATGCTGAATGGGCCAGGATTTCCGAGGATACTCAGGCGAAGAGAGTTTTCATGAAGAAGCGACCTCAACAAGAACGGCCGGGAAAAATCGGTGGCACTGGCGTTCCGGCCGCACGGATCGGAAGGCCCCAAGGACTCCAAGCAAGTCACAGCAGATGATTGAAGACCTCGCGCAACAGTTCCAAGCGGCTCTTGAGGCATCGGGAAAATCTGTCGCTGAACTGGCTCGCGAAACAGATATCGCTCCAGCCACGATTTTGAAGATTCAAACCCAATCGAAAATGCCGTCGTTTACGAAGTTGACCGAACTGGTGGTTGCGCTCAATGCGGAAATCAGCATCAGCTCTTCGCATTAACGCTGTGCACCGACAATATCGGGAGGCATCGAACGGCGACTTGCGCGACTCGGTGGATCTGAGCTACAGTGTTGACGTGAAAGACGTCACTACGGCTAACTTCGGCTTGTTAATCGCTTATGTGATCCCAGGCTTCATTCTCCTGTGGGGGTTGGAGCCGCATTCGGCAACACTACAGAACTGGCTGACAGAGTCGACTTCGGAATCCGCTACTGTTGCAGGATTCCTGTACGTCACTGTCGTGTCCGTTGGGCTTGGAATGCTATGCAGCACGATACGCTGGTTGGTCGTCGATCGCTTACACCACACGACTGGCGTCAAAGAGCCTCGTTGGAATTTCCGTGATCTGGACAACCCAGTCGCCGTCCATGAGTGGTTTATCGAGATTCACTATCGATACTACCAATGGCATGCCAACTCTTTGGTGGCGTTGAACATGGCGTTTGGATTGCGCTGGGCCAGTCATGGCTTGTCATTCTCTGGCCTGACCTTGGCGGTAGCGCTGAATGCCCTTTTGTACCTCGGTTCCCGAGACACCTTGACCAAATATTACCGGCGGGTTGATCAGGTGCTTCGCTAACGTCGTCGGGTTTTCTTCGTGGTCGTTGCGAGCACTGATTCCAGCTGCTGAGCGAATGCAGGCAACGAAGATCCGAGGAAACGGCAAATCGTTCTCAGCTGCACAACATCCAGTCGCCTGTCGCCTCGTTCATACTTGCTGACAAAAGACTGACTTTGACCGAGAAGCTCCGCGAGCTGTGATTGAGTCAGGCTTTTCGCTTCGCGCAGCGATTTCAGCAGTTCTATGACTGCTTCATGCTCCTTCGTGTACAGCGATTTGTCCATTTGGTTGCTACCTCGCGGGCGGCAAGGTAGAGTCCGTTTTGGATTATTCCAAAATGGACTACAGGACACAAATTGGATTGGAGACAGACATGACTAACGGTGGCGGAAAAACTCATCAGACGAAACAGGTTCCAGTGAAACCAGCAGATGAAGATGCAAAGCAGAAAGCGGAATCCAACCGCAAATAATTGCGCGCGAGAGCTCATGGTGGTATTCTCACTGCATGTCAGGGATGACGCTTCAGCCGCAGGAGATTCCGTTCGATGATTCGGATTCGTTCAACATGTTTCGGCCTTCGCCGGAAAAGCCGTTGTTGGCGACTCCGGGAGCGATCGAGGAGTTTTCTCACGAGACCATTCTTGCGTGTTGGAATGTGCTGACAGATCTCGCTGTCGAAAAGAAAGGGTTGGATTATCTGCAGGTCTTCGTGCGCGATGATGACGGGCAGCGTCTTTGGTTTGTCGAAGACGGGCCGGAAGGTGCGATCACAGCGTTGACTCCTGCTGAATACTGATTTGCTGCCTGTTCTTTGCTCTGAAGAAAAATCCACGCAGCAACGGCAAGAGTCAGGAACTGCTCGACACGATTGATCGCAGCCTTCAGGACCTCGGAAAGCAGCTCGACGCTGGCAACAGCAATCAGCTGAATCAGTTTCTGGAATTCCTGTCGCGGTTTCATCGCTATAGCATCGGCAACCTGATTTTGATCTATTCGGCTCGACCTGATGCCACGCATGTCGCCGGGTTTCAACGTTGGCGTGAACTTCGGCGACACGTTCAAAAAGGTGAGAAGGGTATCCCTATTCTCGCCCCGATGATTGGCCGGAAGAAGGATGACGAGACCTCAGACGACAACGCGAAAGCAAACGAGGTACGCGACGACACCACCAGGAAACGAGTCTTCGGGTTTCGTACCGTCCATGTTTTCGATGTGTCTCAAACCGAAGGCAATGACTTACCGAGCTTCGCGGAACCGAGCGGAGATCCCGGCGAGTATGTCCAGCAAATCCGAAGGCAGATTCAGTCGCTTGGAATTGAGCTTGTTGAAGAGCGGATCCCCGGAGGAGCCCTGGGTATGTCAGAAGGTGGCCGCATTACAATTCAGCCCGACCTGACGCCCGCGCAAACCGCTGCAACTCTCATTCATGAGCTCGGGCATGAAAAGCTGCACCGTTCGGAGCGACGGCAAGAAACGAACCAACTCATCCGAGAAACCGAGGCGGAAGCGGTCGCATTCGCTGTGTGTCAAAGACTTGGCATCGATTCGAATTCATCGTCCAGCGACTACATTCGGTTGTATGGCGGATCATCTGAAACGCTGCAGGATTCGCTGGAACACATTCGCAATTGCACGGCAGAGATTCTCGACGGCTTGCTGACAGACAATGCTGCAAACACGCCAAATAACGCACCGAAGCCAAAGCGAATTCAACAGACGTTATTCTGAATTTGGCTCAGCACGAATCAGAACAGCGTATCTCCAGTTGGCGGCTTTGCTGGCGGGGCTTGCTCGGTTTTCAGTTCGTTCGCGCGTTGGGCAACGATTGCGGATTGCCCTGTTGTGATTTCAACGCGTTGATCCCAGTCTTCTGCCGTCATATCCTGTGGGAAGGATTTCAGCAAAGAGTAAGTTTGTTCGGCTCCCTTGTTCTGGCTGATCCACTGCAGAGTTTCACGAAGCTCATCAATGGCTTCACGAAGCACACGCACTTCCTGATTAAGATCTGCGACAGAATCGGCCAGCCAAATTTCTTCGTCCAAAGGCATGTCGATAGCCTGCCAGTACCACGGCCATCCCGCAAGCTCATTGCGATGTTACTCGTCACCGCGATCGATCTGTCGTCGCAGTTCGTGAACGACGGTTCGCAGGTCATCGTCGCTGAAGTTGGCTTTGCGAAACGTGATCAGCACGTCGGCTTCGGTCGTCCGGAATCGCTTTTGGCGAAACGCAATCCCCTTCGCTTTCTTGCGAGTCGGCTTGGGTGGAGGCACTCCGGCGTGAGACCGTACCAGAGATTCTGTTGCTGCGGCGGAGAGTTTGTCCCGGCGAATCTGTTCGACAACTTCTCGTTGGTCGGAGTGATTCAGACGAGACACGTTGTAAAGATGCCGTTGACTCATCAGGCCCTCTTCGTCGTTGCGAGCCAGATCCTGCACGTCAGGAGCGACTCGGTCTTTGAGTGCCAAGAACTTGCTGATTTCGGCCTTCGACTTTCCGGTGACTTCCGCGATTTCTTTTTGTGACAGGCTGAATTCGTCTCGCAATCGAGCCAATGCATCCGCTGTTTCGAATGGCCGCAGACTGGACCGTTGCCAGTTGTGCACAATTTGATCGATCAACACATCTTGTCCGTCGCCACGCTGAACCCAGCACGGGAGGCTTTCCAACTTCAATCGCGTGGCAGCTTCGAAGCGGCGACCGCCATCGATGATCATGTACTTGCTGATTTCCTGGTTCCAGCGAATCGTAAGCGGCTGTTTGATACCGCGAGCCTTGATGGACGCAGTCAGTTCCTTCATTTCTGTTTCGTCGAAGTTCTGGCGAGGCTGATCGGGGTCGGGCACGATTTGCTCTCGATCAATCAGGTAGCTGTCGACAAGGCGACGACGCCCCTGTTGTTCGGGCGGTACGTTTTCGTCTCCTGCGAATTGCAGGTTTGACGTTGCGGCGAACGCGGTGGCGGCGGCAGCACTGGCGGCTTCAGCCGTTCCTTTGCGTGCGTTGTTCGACTTCAGCGAAGAAGGATCGGGCGATGGCGGCGGCATGAGATTTGGGGGAATGAGATACGATAGGCTTGCGGTCGTTGACTGACTTTTCGAACGCGGCGAGGTCAGGAATAACGGTTTCAAATGCGTCGTCTTCAAACGCGTCACGCATTTCGGCGAGGTACTGCTTTTGGTACTTACGGCTTCGCTTGAAGCGGCTTGCGACAAAGCCGAGCAGGCTGAGATCGTTGTTCTGCGTTTTGCGAACATGCTCGAAAGCGGTCATCACATGCTGTGTTCCCAGGGCGCCCCATTGAGCAGCCTCCAGCGGAACAATCAGAAAGTCCGACGCACACAACGCGGCATATGTAATCAGGGAAATATCCGCAGGGCAGTCCAGCAGAATGTAGTCATAGAATTTGCGAACTTCGTTGAGCGGATCAACCAGCGCTCGCTCCAGCCCGGTGCCTTCCCAGTTTCCGGGAGAGGTGTCGTTGAATCGTTCCAGTCGAAAACTGCCAGGAACACAGTCAATTCCGGTCAGCTTCGACTGCTGAATGAGCTCTGAAATCACCGGATCTATGCGGTTGTCGAAGAAGGCTTCGCAGCCGACCATAGTCGGGGCGTCATCGCCGAGCAACGTCGTCGAGATATTCCCCTGCTTGTCGAGATCCAGCACCAGGCATCGCTTCTGCTGTTCATGGCAAACCCCAGCGATCAACCAACAAATATGAGTCTTTCCGACTCCCCCTTTGAGATTCAACGACGTAATCACGGTCGCCTGTGGCTGCTGGTTGTCATTCATGCCCCCAGACTACGGGCGCAAACCCGGTTCGCGCAAGCAACGAACCACCCGATTCGGGCGGTGTCGAGATGCACGATGGCTTTACGAAGCCATAAACGTCCAGAGTTTCTCCGAGAAACTCGAACATGACAGATTTGCGTCTTGTGGCATTGCGCTATTTCGAGTCATCAATGCTGTACTGATTGCGCCAGCCTCGGCATTCATCAGTGCCAACCTCGAACTCGCGACAGATCAGCGGACGATGTTCTTGGTAGCGGCACCGCATCGTTGACTGATCCAACCAGATGCACACTTGAGATTCTCTGCGAACCCCGGCCAGGAGTTGTTGAAGGTACGCCTTCAGTTCATCGAGCGCTTCTTCCGGCATGGTCCGCAATCGTTGGACGTCTTCTTCAAGAAGATCGGCGTCTTCCATCATTTCCGGTGAACTCAGGAACATAACGTATCCCGGCGGAGATTCCTGCTCCATGCAGCACGCACCGCAGTCGTCACAGGAATTGATGATCGGCAACAGATTGTTCACCACTCGATTGTGCATTGGATCTCGCTGACGCGCAAGTCGTTCGGTGAAGGTCTGCCAGCAATCGATGTGACGCTGTGATTGATCAACGATTCAAAACCATCGTCAAGCGAAACTTCCGACACGTTACGGACGAGAGGCCGACCAGTTACGGACAAATTTCGCGACAGGTTACGGACAAAATGCGTACTCAGCACAGGCGGCTTTGCCCTTGTTGAAGCCATCGTCGTGTGACCGAACTGCCGAACGACAGGTTACGGACATTTTCAGCGATGAGTTACGGACAAAACTGATAATGTGATCGAGTGTTTCGGCTTCGCAAAGCCAATCAGATGGCCCGCACTTGCGATTCCGACGGGTTACAGACATTGACCGACCACTTACGGACAAAACTCCGACAGGTTACGGACCTGACGCCGATCTGTTGCGGACATTTCGTTATTACCGCGGGCAGAGAACTCGGCAGCATCAAGCCACTCCGTTGGTTATCCTCGTGCGCGGGCGGGCGTTGGTGTGTTATTAAAAACTCTTCTAACAAACCCACACACTTCCGCGGCAAAAACCTTCACCTCTTGGCGCGACGGCAATTCTGTGGCAGCCTGTGTCCACCGTGAACTCTCAAGCAGAAAATCACCGGCAGGAAACATCTCCAGCCCCGAACAAAGCGCATTCACTCAAGAAGCCAACGGCGACGCCTCGGCGCATTCCGCCTGCCACATCAAACGACTCTCCACGCCAAAGCCGTGCCGGGGGCTCCCCGGCCCCGGCTATGGGACGAGATGAATTGAATCTGGTGGATTTTCCGATCGGTGCGTTGACTCATCAGCAACCGAAGGATTCGGAAGGGAATAGGCTCGATGAACTTGTATTTTCTGTTGACGCTTTCGAAGAAAACGTCGGCGCAGTCGTTCCAAAGAAGGTGACGGTTCGAACATCTTCGAAACACGGCTTTCCAACACCGAGAGAGGAAGAATTGCTTGTTGGTCTCATGCTGTACTGTCGCCTGAAGAATAATTTCAGCGAAGCAAAGGCCGTTTTTCGGATCAGCGAATTGCTTCATCTTCTGGGATGGCCGGACAACGGCGGCAGTCGCAGGAAATTGAAACAGGGACTCGATCGACTGGCCGGAGTGAAGCTGAAATTCGAAAACAGCTGGCGCAGCGAAGAAGGAGAGGAGTATGAACGAGAATTCGTCACTGGAATTCTGGATGGCTACGAGCTGGCCGTTGCGAAAGATGAATCGAAGCCAGGGAAACGTGAATTCACAAGCGTCCAGTGGTCGGCTGAAGTCTTCGCCGACATTCAGCGAGGCAACGTCAAGGAGCTGAATACAGGAGAATACTTCGCACTGCAACGACCACTTTCCAAGCGGATGTATCGTTTTCTGGATAAGCATCTGGTCACCGGACAGACGTTCGAAATGAACCTGCTGAAATTCGTCGGGCACATGGGCATGTCCGAAATCAGCCACATCGGAAAGATTCGAGAACGATTGAAAGAGCCGCTGTTAGATTTGGAATCACTGGGAACGTTGATCAAGCCAGCCATCGATGCTGATCGTTATCACCGCCTTGGAGTGGGCGACTGGCTGATTCGGTTCGATCGCGCCGGTTCAACGACAGCAGGCAAATCAGCAGAGCCTGCCCGCTCACCTGAGCCTGCCCAATTACGGTTAAGATCGAAAAGGTCAAAGCCAAAGGAGACCCCGGGCGCTGCTAAACTCGTGAAGCTGTTTTACGAACTCTGGTGCGACAATCCGCTGCACGAGCCATCGTATTCCGAATTGAAACATTCTCAGGGTCTGATTGATCAACACGGGGAATCGCTTACCGAAGAACTTCTGCCGATCGTCGTAAAACTTCTCCGAGAGCGCTTTCCCAATGCAGCATCTTTCGGAGCGACCAAGAACTTTTGGCATCTGGCGAAACAACAAGTCGAATCAAAAAAGATGAGCCACGCGAAACGCCAGCAACAGCAATCTACTGCACGGGTCGACGAAGAACGTCGCCACCGGGATCAGCAACGGCGGCGGAAGTTACAGGGTGAATGGAATCGGCTCGACGAGACCCAGCAGCAGGAAGTTCGTCGCGAAGTCCTGCAGGACTGCACCGACTTTGTGCGGCAGAAGATCGAACGAAAGGAATTTGACGATTCGCTGGTCATGATCGAATGCCTGAATCGGCTCGATGAACGGCGAGACGGTGGCCGAACCACCGCACCTTGAACGCAACGTAAGGTGCCACCTGCACAGAGCACCTAAAGTAGCACTCAACAGAGCAACACAGTTGACTCTGTTCACCGCTTTGACTAGCGCAAAGCGTCACCACGACGAGGGCACTGCGTCGACGGGCTATCGCCCGCGACCCGCGGAGCTGACCGACGACGCCGATGGAACGGCTGCGGCATCTCCGCGGGTCGCGGCCTCAAGCTCGTCCCTCGCTGGCTGCGACGCAGTGCCGCACTCCACTTCTCCTGGCAAAGCCAGCTCCGCAATCGGCGAATGCCGATGGTTCGCCTCGATGCAGCAATCATTGAATGCACAAGGCCAAGATTTCAGTACAGGGTCGCCCTCTTTTCGAGTTTAGGTC
>CAYZYB010000144.1:0-8679 GCA_964481505.1 uncultured Planctomycetaceae bacterium
ATCATGAATTGTCCGATGTTCGTTTTGGTAGCGTCAGAATTCGTACGATAATTCTACACGGCCACAGCGATCGTGCAACGACGACAGGCACGTCGACGGTTCGGGATTATCCCAGTCTCAAAAAGACGACGCCACTTGCGACAAGAGTCAGAATTGCAACAAGCACGATCCAGGCGATGACGGGTGTCTTCATGCGTACGTGTCGAGTTTGCTTTATGACTGTGCGGTATTCATCTGAAAAAACGACTTCGGTTTTGGGGCTTCGAAGCAGGTAGATGAAGTATGGTCCAAGCAGTGTGCCGACCGGGAATGCTGCGATCAGAATAACAGACAGCACCATGGCGGGCGTTCGAACCCATTTTCGCAGGTAGCTCAAACCGGCAGACACCGTCAACAGCAGGAGACTCACGAACGCTACTAAAATAAACTGCGGGTCGCCGCTGTTCTGCAATGTGCTCGTGCCTCTTCCGGCGACCAAAAGAATGGCGCCGAAGATCACAAACAAGCCACCGAACAGCAGGTAGGCAGAGCCAATCGATTGGATGTTCGATTCGTGCTGCAGGTGCTCACGCCGAGTTCTTTCTGCTTGAGACAGATTTGTTAAGTCATCATCGTACGCAGCTGTTGGTGCAGCGAAGGGGTTGTGGCTTGAATGGCTGATGACGCTATCTCAATTTGACAGTTTGTTCTCTTACCTAGCGGTAAAAAAAGCGGCGACGACTCCCAAAAGGATGATGGCCAGCAGGAGAAACAGAAAAATCTTCACGATGATGGATGTCTGGTATTTGATGTGTGGTGTTTGGTCGATAATTGTGCGGTACTCAGACGAAAACACCATGCGACCTTTCGGTGAAAATATCAGGTAGAGGATGTAAAGGTTGATGAGTGTTCCGATTGGGAATGCGAACAGTCCGAGCCCCGATATCAGCCCCGCCGGTATCCTGGCCCAGCTTTTTAGTTTTCGCAGACCGTACGCCACAACGAGCTGGAGCACTCCGAGGACGGGAAACAGGTAGATGATCGCTGTCGGAGTAGCTGCCTGGTTGGCGAATCGTGGAGCCAGCAGAAGTCCAAGAGAGGCGATAAAGACGATGCTGCCGCCGAGGAAGTACAGGATCCCAATGGACTGGGTCGACGCTTCGTGAGAAAGGTGTTCTCGCCGAATCACTTCCAAATTCGAATCTGCGATGTTTCCTTCAGAATACCCGACCTCCGGGGCTTCATACGGATTGTAGTCTTCGTCCTGTTGATTCATGGCGTGCAATTCGGGAAGAAAGGGGAGGGTTCCCGCGAATGTACCGAGGTGTGGCTGGCTTCGTCAACTGCGGAGCAGTTCTTTGACATTGCTAATGATCGTTGTGTGCTCTGTGGTTTGTTGATTGCTCGAATTCTCTGCTGGCAATCGAAGATAGAGATGCCTGACACACCAATCGAACTTTGATTGACATTTGGCTGAAAAGGCAGGCCGATCACCACTCGATCACCACTTCCAGACAGTTCCGAAAATTGCCAACAGGATCATGGTTAAGAATGCCAGAAGAAGTATCCACAGCAAGCCGTTTCGTCCAGGTCGAATGTGAGGCGTCTGTTTGACGACGGCGCGGTATTCGTCAGAAAACACGACGCGGCCACGATCGCTGAACAGGAGGTACATAATGTAGAGACTCACCGGCGCTACCGGTATGAAAAATACCGTCGCGATCATTATTGCGATGAAGGATACGGGTCTTGACCACTTCTGCAGCCGATCAATCCCCCATCCCAGGGCGAACATGCATCCTCCGACAATGACGATCAGCAACACGGGCATTGCCAGGCTGCCACGAATCTGCCCCACACTAACGGCCCCAATTACCAATGCGACGATTGGAGTGATGCAGACAGCACCAAAGAAAAGGTAGATGAACCCAACCCCTCGAATGGTTCCTTCATGTGCCAAAAATTTTCGGCGCATGGACTCCGGGTCGCTCTCGTCGAGCGCGCTGTCGTCTTCTATCGTTGCTGGTGCCTGATACGGATTGTATGCCTCTTCCGCAGCTCCGTCGTTTGCGCTGGAATGTGATTCGCTCATTTTGACGACTGAATCCCCAGCTGTTTCATTTTCTGCTGCAGACTCTGGCGATGAATCCCCAGACGCCGAGCTGCCGCACTGACGTTGTGCGACTCTGCATCCAGAGCACGATGAATGACCTGACGTTCGAAGTCTTCGACAAGTTGGTTTCGAGCTTCCGTTAATGGCAGATCATAGTACGGCTCGAAACTGTCAAGGTCCGATGTTTCTCGTTCGGTTGCCAGTCCAAGATCCGACGGCATCAGGACGTCGCCTTCACACAACGCCACCGCTGCGTTTAGCATTTGCTGAAGTTCTCGCACATTGCCCTGCCATTTGTGCTGCAACAATGCAGTGATAGATTCATTGCTCAGAGAAATTGGTTCGTGCAGAAAACTGTTCGCCAGCAGAAGGATGTCTTCGTGCCGCGAACGCAGCGGCGGCACGAAGAGTTCGATGCCCTTTAAACGGAAATACAGGTCCTGCCGAAACGCTTTGTCTTCGATTGCCTGATTGAGATCCTGATGAGTTGCACTGATTACCCGAACGTCGACGTGGACGCAGTCTTCGGTTCCCACCGGCTGAACGATTCCCTCCTGAAGAACACGCAGCAGTCTTGTCTGAACACTGGCCGGCATGTCACCGATTTCGTCCAGAAACAGCGTGCCACCGTCGGCCTGCCGAAACACGCCTTCGCGGTCGCGGTCGGCCCCGGTAAACGCTCCCTTGACGTGGCCGAACAATTCACTTTCGACCAACGATTCCGCCATCGCGGCAGTATTGACCGCGACGAACGGCTTGCCAGCACGGTCGCTGCGGGCGTGGAGTTCCTGAGCGACCAGTTCTTTGCCGGTACCGCTTTCTCCACGCACAAGCACGGGCAGTTTTGTTTTCGCGGCTTTGTCGATCTGAGAAAACAGATTCTGCATCGGTCGGCTTGTGCCCAGCATCGAACCGAATCGTGTTTCGCTGCTGTTGTTGCCTTCGAGTTCGGCAACTTTAGCTTGCAGCTGCACTCGTTGTTCTGAGCGCGTCGCGATCGCGCGAATGTGATCTACGTCGTAGGGCTTGGTGATGAAATCGCTGGCCCCAAAGCGAATGCAGTCAACGGCAAAATTGACGCCGTCGTTGGCGGTCACTACGATGATTTCCGGCGTCACCATCGCTGCGTCGGATTGTAGTTCTTTAAGAACATACATCCCGTCACGTTCCGGCATGTTGAGATCAAGGAAGACCAGGTCCGGAGCATGTTCGCGGATCTGCGCAACAGCCGCCCCGCCTTCTTCTGCTTCCAGAATCTGACGACCTGCGGATTTAAGCGCCTTGGCCATGCCGTAGCGAGCTGGCTGTTCGTCGTCGACGATGAGAATTTTCATAATGTGCAGTCTGTCGTCAGCATGGGAAAGTACAGATCGAAAACGGTGCCTTCTGGTTTAGTGTCGCAGGTAATGTGGCCGTTGACCTCCCTGATTCGTTCCGCCACAAGATAGAGCCCCAGTCCTGTACCATCCAGTTTGTCTGTCACAAACGGCTTGAAGATGCTGTCCTTTAGTTCGGGGGCAATACCCGGACCGTTGTCCACGATCGTGACCATTGCATAGCATTTGCTTTGTTTGTCGGGCCCGCTGATCGATGTTGTGATCGTTACCTCTGGCCGCTCCGTTTCACGAACCGCTTCGATGGCGTTTTTGATAAGGTTGAAGAGTATTTCGCTAAGAACTGCGTCGGAAGCGCGGACCAGCGTATCACCAAGCTCTAAGTCGAGCGCAACGGTTACTCCATGCTGTCGCGCAAGATGGCTGAGGATGTGCATCAACCGTTCGATGACGGCATCCGGAGCGACTCCGATGCTGGTCGCATCGGAGGGACGGGAGAAATCCAGCAGACGCTGCGTGGTCTGGGTGAGGCGATCGATTTCCGAGATGATTAGCTCCACGTCCTTCGCCTGTTCGGAATTCACTCCGAGATCTTCGCCGAGCAGCGTGGCAATAGTTCGCATCGAAGACAGTGGGTTCTTGAGTTCGTGCGCCAGTGAGCCGGAAAGCAGGCCCAGCGTTGATAGTTTTTCCTGCTGAACAGCACGGCGTTCTGCATTTTTTCGAGCTTCCGACAGCTGGCAATTGTGGATCGTTGCGGCGTACTGGTCGACGAGCAGCGATACTGTGTTGAGCTGTTCTTCCGAAAGCCGATCGCCGGAATGTGGAGCTCCCAGAACAAGCGATCCGTTGATATTCTGGTAGTCGAACCGAAACACTGCCATTGCATCGATGTCTCGCATGATGGTCAGTTGTGCCGCATCATTGCACCGTGAACGATCGACCCAGCGATGGATTTGGTCGATGGTCATTTTTTTGATTTCATCACCGATCTTTGTTGACGCCGATGGTTCACTCTCTTCGTCGGCTGCCAATGTGACGATCTGTTCTTCGCCAACCGTCAGCGCGGCATAGCTGAGATGCATGGCCTGCAGGATCTCCTGCGCAAACCAGTTCGATATTTCTTCGACATTACCGTCGCTGCGGCGAGACAGTTCGACGGAAAGCAGCCGTGTGGCATCGCGCACTTGCGCTACGTCACCTCCAATGAGATAACGCAGGCCTTCGCGAAATCGGTCCCGCAGCGGTTGATACGCCAGCACCAGAGCGACCAGCAGCAGGCCTTCGATGACCACAAAATCGAATTCAAAGCGTTCGCTGTATTTGTTCATCAGCGGCGATAGCGTGAGCCGATGCAGATAGAACACGGCCAGCAGAATGGCTCCGTAAACCAGCGTCCGTTCAAACACCATCGGAAGCAGGCGCCGCCGAAAAATGTAATACGCAAAGACCAGTGTCGGAACGATCGGCGACAGATTTGTCAGCAGTCGCAGAGCTGGTTCGGCTTGTGAGTTTGAGGCCACCAATACGTAGTAGTGCGCCAGCAGAGTGACACCGATGACTCCCAGAGCAAACCGCAGCAGAAAGCGTCGCACAGAACGCGTGTGTTCTTCGAATCGGTGCCGACTGTGTATGAGCAGTGCTGCGGATGTCAGGTTGGCGAACGTGAGCCAAAATAGATACGGCACATGAAAAGCCCCCGTAGCTTCCATGAAATCACGATTTCCGGAACCAATGATCGTTGCTGCAACGGCAATCAAAAACAGCAAAGGAATATAGACGGCAGCGTAACGCAGATCGCGCGGTGGATGCGTGGTCGTCCGATTGTGGCTGATTCCCGACTTGTTGATGCGCAGGCTGGCATGCAGAACGCCGCAGTTTAGTAATAGCAATCCGGATGCCATGGCAATCATGCACATGGCGTCCAGCCACCTGGCAGTTGGGCCTTCGGTTTCGCGCAGCAGAGCGTGCAGAAAACTACCAACGTGCCACAGCGTGACCGCCGTCAGGGACCACTTGAGCCAGATTGCTGTCAGTGGTCGGTTGACTCGTTCCAGCACGACCAGCAGCAGCACTGTGTCGACCACAGCGGCAAAGCCTACGCAGAAGAGTTCAATTTGAGGCAGCATGAAGTTGCGGTCAGAGGAGGCCAACGGTCGAGATCCAAGGATACCGAATTCGATTCTGTACGGCGAACGTGATCAAGCGATCATGCCACGGGAACTGTTCGCAAAACAACATCTGAGTCGAACACAATTGATGATTTGCCATTCACGATCAGGCGTCCTTCCCCTCTTTTTGCTTCATCCAGCGGCACAGCTAAAACTGCCTCGCCTTCCGAGGAAGCCAATTGGAAGACAATCCGATTGCCGCCGTCATTGTTAACGATCTTGTGTCTCAGCACGGTGTACAGTTCGTTTTTCAGCAGAATCGAATCGCCGGCGCTGAGTTGCAGCAGACGCCCGGTTGTGGGAGCGATTCGAATGCGGTCGACCGCGTACCAGGATCGAATGAGTTGCTTGAGTGGACTGAAGAGTTTAAACGGCATTGCATAGCCCATCGGTTTCGATTTCGCCAGTTGTGAACACAAATCTCTCAGTCACATCGCCCATAAAGCATGCATCACGACGCAGCCGAAGTAGGATAGTCCAAACAGGAGAGCCGCGGTTGAAATGGTCCACCATCGTGAACGCCTGTACGCCAAGAGTGTCGCCGCCCAGCAAACAATTCCGAAAATGAGCGTGTAGGCAAGAACCAGGATTTCGCCAGATGCCATCTTTGGCATGCGGAACAGAAAGGCTTCGACGATGACCAATGTCCCCATAGCGGGAAAGAAAATTTCTCTGCCGTCGAAAACGATGAACTTTGGAGCGACGAAGTAGAAGCAGAGTACCGGCATGTACAAAGCGAATGCCGTGATCACAAAGGCAATACCGCCGTCAGCAATTGTCGCCCGCCAAAATGAACGGGCGGGACGACAACGCTCGGCGTTACGATCCTGGACCGGAACCGTTCGATCGCTATTCATTGACCTGTGCCTTTAGTGCTTCCAGCTCTGCGGTCACCTGGTTTTCTCGTTCCTGCAGTTCGAATTGACGTGCCAATTCGTTGGCGTCGGGATCTTTGCCGTCCATGCGGTCCCAGGCTTCGGTCATCGCTTCTTCGCGGTCGACTTTTTCTTCCAGTCGATTGAATTGGGCAAACGCAGACTGAGAATGCGATCGTTCCATTGCCGCGTTGATCTTCTGAGTCGAAGACGCTCGTGCCATTCGCGCTTTGAGCAGTGTTTTCTTCTGCCTGGCCTGACGAATTTTGTCTCCCAGGTCACGAACAGAATGTTGCAGCTTCTCCACTTCGGATTTTTGCTTGGCATGTTCGGCTGAATACCGATCCGCTCGTTCGGCTGCTGCCATCTTTTGGTCGAGAGCTGACTTCGCCGTCGATTCGTCGCCGCGTTTCATGGCAATGGTAGCGCGTTCCAGCCATTTATCAGCTTCAGCACGTTCACGTTCGGTCCGCTTGCGGATCTGGATTTCGTCGGCAACGGCTTCGGCAACGCTGGCGCGGACGCGGTCGAGTTCTTCGGCCATGTCGATGATTAGCTGATGCAGCATGCGTTCCGGGTCTTCGATCTTGTCTTTCAAGGCGGTGACGCTGGATCGCATAACGAGACTAAAGTTGGTGAGCCATTTCATGATAGGTTTCCTTTGAGAAAGGTGTGGAGGTTTCAGATTTCAGATTTCAGATTTCAGCTTTCGGGTTTCGGATTTCGGATTTCGGATTTCGGATTTCGGATTTCGGATTTCGGATTTCGGCGTCTCAGCAGAGCGACAACGGAGCGTTTCCGAGCGTCAACTCGCATCGGCCGCCGGGCCGCCCCGGCTAGTTCCAGGTGGCTAGTTCTGAGCTGAGGAAGCGGATTTGGGTGAGGAGTTTTTCGCGATGGTTTTCGCAGAACGCGGCCAGAGCAATAACGCCAACGCCGAGTGCCACGCCGCCGACCCACAGCAGTGCCGGGTTGGCGATGGCGCCGTGAACGATCATGGCAACAATGTCCGCCAGCAGGAATGCGGAGCCGGCGTACACGAGCACTCGGATACGCAGGCCGATGGCGGCCAGAATCACCAGGACGCTTAGAATCATCAGCGTGAAAATATGAGCCCAGTCGCCGCCGATGACTTCGAACAACGGCGAAACCAGGATCGTCAATGCTCCGATGTAACGCAGCGGATCATGCGATGCATTGGGAAGTTCCTTCTTCAGAAGCTCGACGAATGCCAGGATCGAAAGCCCGACCGGTACCAGGTAGAATTCCGGTGCGGTGAGACTCATTGATCGCCACAGCAGCATCAGTCCGGCGTTCATAATGATCGCAGCCATCATGGCGTAGCCTCGCTTGCGAGTCACCATGGCTTGCTGGAAGTAGATTCCAGCGGACAGCATTAACGCCAGGGCATTCCATGACGTGTGAGAGTCCATCAGTCCGGATAGTTGCCGGAAGACGGCCATCACGGCGACTAACGCTGGCAGTGTTTGACCGATGATGTGCATCGGGCGTCGGATAATGACAAGGTCATCACGATGCGCTGCCAGATGAGCCAGCGACAGTCCAGTCACAGAAATGCCCAGCAGAACAAACTGACTGATGCCAGCTCCCAGACTGATGACGTCGTGGGCGAACAGGTAGACTGTTGCCATCCCGCAGACAGACACAGCTGACCATACGAAGAGTTCCTTTTGCTGTCGGATGGCTTGCACTGTTTCGTTGATCGCTGCGATCGCGAAACCAATCGTCATGACAGCGATAAGTCCGCCCGATACGAAGGGCCCCGTCAGAGCGATCATCGCCAGCACGATCATGCTCGCTCGCAGGATGGCGGACCATGATTGAGTCAGCACGGGATCCAGATATCGATTTCGATAGTCGAAGACAGAGACACTGATTGCAGCTGTTAGAAATACGAAAGGAAGAGTCGCTTCGTAGCTGTCGACCAGAGCTTTAATGATAAATCCGTGACTCCCGCCAACCGCGGCGGCCAGTAGCAGAGTGTGAATGTTCGCCATGATGGCCAGATAGCCGGCGCGTGAAGGATTCAGTTCTTTGCGATCGATAACGGCAAAGCATGCCAGGCAACATACAGCCGCCAGTCGCAGTGGCCATTCCAGTGACAGGCAACTGAAGATCAGGATGCACTGCAACCAGGATTCGGAAACTTTGGCGATTGCGGAAGGAAGTCGCGGTTCGCCGGCATC
>CAYZYB010000145.1:0-8623 GCA_964481505.1 uncultured Planctomycetaceae bacterium
GTCTCCTCGTTTCTAACGTGGCCTATCGCACGGCTCCACCATTCACGTTGATCACCTGGCCGGTGATGTAGCTCGCTTCATCACTCAGCATAAACCTGGCCATGTTGGCGATGTCTTCGGGCAGGCCCCAGCGTTTGAGTGGGGTTTCGTCCATGACTCGCTGTTGCCAGTAGTCGCTGGTTTCTTCGCCCCAGGCGGTTTTGATCCAGCCTGGGGCAATGCAGTTGACTCGAACGGTGGGTGCGAGACTCACGGACAGCGAACGCGTGAATCCCATGATGGCGTTTTTGGCGGCGGCGAAGAGTTCTCCGCTGTTTCCTTCCATGCCCCGGTCGGACTGGTCCCAGCCGATTGTGATGATGCTGCCGTGGCCCTGAGCTGAGAAGTGTTCTCCAAAGGTGCGAGACAATTCGATGGTGCCGGTGACGTCGACATCCAGCAGTGTTCGCAGTTTTGTCGCGAAGTCGGCTTCTTTCATGGTCCCCGTTAGCAGGTCGGCTCCGGCGTTGTTGACGACGGCATCGACCGGGCCGGTTTCGAGGCACTTTGTGGTGAAGGCTGTTCTTGAGTCGGCATCTGCAATATCGACGGCGATGACGGTTGCCGTTTGTCCCAGCTTCCGGACTTCTTCGACGACGGCCTCCGCCGCTGGTTGAGACTTGCGGTAGCTGATCACCACGTCCGCTCCAGCTCGAGCACATTCCAACGCGATGGCGCGGCCGATACCGCTGGATGAGCCTGTGGCGACGATGCGTTTGCCTGAGAGATTTGCAAATGTCATAGAAGACAGAATAACGTGCCGGTTTGGGATGTGTAGGTCACGTCACTGTGGCGACGCTGGATTTGACGCCATTGGTGGTTGGCAGACTGCATGGGCGAGCGTGCGTCACGTCCTGTTAATCACGCCTGTTGCTGTTGTCGCACTCCGGAACGTACTTAATTCTGCGAAACTGTGGCGTACGCTGAGGAACTGCTTTTTCCGACGCCGTTGTCGTGGTAAAAACCTCGAAATCCGCGACATCGAACTGCGGAACTTCTGCGCGCAGACATTCAAGAGAGCAGCAAAATGACAGGTCGACCTGCAAAACTGGCTTTGGCAAACGGTACGGTATTCGTTGGTCGCGGTTTTGGTGCCGACGGCGAAATCCACGGCGAAGTTGTCTTCAACACCAGCATGACTGGCTATCAGGAAATCCTGACCGATCCGTCTTATAATGGCCAGATCGTCACGATGACCTATCCGCTGATTGGCAACTACGGGGTCAACACGGAAGACGTCGAAAGCCGGGGCCTGTTTCTGCGAGGCTTCATTGTTAAGGAATTGTGCGAAGAACCGAGCAACTATCGATCGACGGAGTCTCTGGATAGCTATCTGAAACGCAACAACATCATTGGGCTGCAGGGAATCGACACCCGAGCACTTGTTCGTCAGATTCGCATTCACGGCGCGATGCCCGGAATCATTTCGACGACCGACCTGGACGACGCCTCGCTTGTTCAGAAAGCGAAAGACGGTGCCAGCCTTGTTGGCCTGGATCTCGCCTGCGAAGTGATGCCGGAAGAGTCTTCTGACTGGGATTCTTCTTTGAATGCTCTTGGGCGTCCGGTTGAATTCGGTGCTGATGCGGGCGAAGACAACGGTCTGCACATTGTGGCGATCGATTATGGAATGAAGTTGAATATCCCACGCTATCTACGAGACACCGGCTGCAAAGTGACGATTGTTCCGGGAAAAACCTCAGCCGAAGAAATCCTTGCGATGAATCCGGACGGTGTGTTTTTGTCGAACGGTCCTGGAGACCCGGAGCCACTGGATTACGCGATCAGCACGATTCAGGCGTTGCTTGGTAAGAAGCCGGTCTTCGGCATTTGTCTGGGACTGCAGTTGCTCGGACTCGCCTGCGGCGGCAAGACATACAAACTGCGCTTTGGTCATCGTGGTGCTAATCAGCCTGTTCTGAATAAAGCGACCGGGAAAGTGGAGATCACTTCGCAAAACCACGGTTTCGCACTCGATACCGAATCTCTGCCGGACGATGTTGAGGTGACTCACATCAATCTGAACGACGACACAGTAGAAGGTATTCGGCATAAAACTCACCCCGCCTTCGGCGTGCAGTATCATCCTGAAGCTTCTGCTGGTCCGCATGACAGCCATTATTTGTTTCGTGAGTTTGTCGAAATGATGCGCGGCGCCGCGGTTTAAAATGAAATTTGGCAGACCACAATTCATCCTGTGGTCTTCTGCTTTAAGATCTGATTTTCTTCATCATAATTACGTAGAGACACAGTCCTCATGGCTTCAGAACGAACTCTTATTCTTGTTAAACCTGACGGTGTTCAGCGAAAACTGGTCGGCACGATTGTGTCTCGAATCGAGAACAAAGGGCTGAATCTGATCGCGATGAAGATGCTGCAGGTTACTCCTGAGCTCAGTAAGCAGCACTACGCAGAACACGTCGAAAAGCCGTTCTACCCCGACCTGGAAGGCTTCATTGTTTCGGCTCCGGTTGTCGCGATGATTGTCGAAGGTCCGGAAGCGGTTTCTGTTATGCGAACACTGATCGGATCGACCAACGGTCGCGAAGCGGCTCCAGGAACGATTCGAGGCGACTACGGCAGCAGTCGTCAGATGAACATGATCCACGGCAGCGACAGTGTGGAATCTGCCAGTCGTGAAATCGGCATCTACTTCACTGATGCGGAAATCTGCAGTTATGATCTGGCACTAGGCAGCTGGACGTGTGCTTCTGACGAACTGTAGTTCACACTGGCTTCTGTGTGATGTTGAGCCGCTGGCTGCTTCGTGCACAGGTGTCCAGCGGCGAAATCGCTGACCATAGAACTGTGTGGATCTGTGGTTCAACGCCCTTTTGGGCATCACCGGCACGGACATCGCAGTAACGGCGCTGGCTGAATCCGCAGTATCGTTGCACATGATTTAGTGCTGCCGCAGCGCCTGCTGAATCGGGCAGGTTGCCGGGGTGTCGATGCCCTTGCGATAGGTTGTGAGTCGTTTGCGAGATGCTTCTGCCAGCATGCGACGGACTTCCCGACGCTTTCCTTTGATTCGGGGAATCTTCATGTTGTCGTAGGCCGTGGTCTGATGCCGCAGCCATGCAATGACGGCCGATTCGGCACGCTGTTCGACGGGAATTCGCTGCGTCCGTGCGACGGTGCCGCTACCGACGGGGGTGGCGTGTTCTGTAACTGCAGTGGCCAGTTTGTCGGCAACGTCGTGATAGCGTTCGTGGAACTTTAGAAAGTGCAACACGGCGTCGCGGAAGGTATCGACGTAGGCTTCCTGCTTCTTTTCACGCCGGTTGGCATCGGCTGCCTTGCGTTTGGCGTATTTTTCCGTGGAGCGTTCGGCTTCGAGGTCAGCCTTGATTTGGGCGATCGTGGCGGACGATGCGTAGACGCCTTTGGAAAATGTGCGTCGGCCCTTTTTTTCTTTGACGGTCCACGATGGGCCAGCGGCTTTGACGCGGCGAGTTAGTCCGGCGTCACCGGGGGGAAGCAACTCCCAGTCGTCCGGTACTTCTTCAATGCGGCCGCCGGGAAAGATCACCGTGCGGTCGCGGATGCCCGGGGAAACGTCTTCTGATTTTGCTGGCATCCGTGTATGGTGAGCGTGACTGTCGTGGCGGGTGGAGTCGCATAAAGTTGCGAAGCTGGAGAGGGTGGCCGGAGTTGGAGCGAAACCCCGGGGTTTTCGTCGCGAGCTCAGTCCAACTCCGGCCACTCATTTCAAATGCAACAATCTGCAACTACACCCTGTCGTGGCGGCGATTCTGGCGTAAGCTTGACGATTAGGCAGTTGGACGTTGCGATTGAAATAGGGGGAATCTGCGGTTGGAAGAGCAAGCGAGTCGCTTGCTCTACGAGTCGCTAGGCTACTTGCCCATTGCTTCTTTCATCGCATCGCCCATGCCAGCGGGACTGTCAGAAACGACGACACCGACGGCTCTGAGGCCCGCCATTTTTTCTGCGGCCGTTCCGCCTCCACCAGAAATGATGGCTCCCGCGTGACCCATGCGTTTGCCGGGAGGGGCTGTTTGACCGGCAATGAAACCAGCGACGGGTTTGGTGACGTTTGACTTGATGTAGTCGGCAGCTTCGAGTTCTGCATTGCCACCGATTTCTCCGATGACCAAAATTCCGTCGGTTCCGGGATCGTTCTGGAACAGTTCCAGCAGATCAATGTAGTCTGTGCCAGCGATTGGGTCACCGCCGATGCCCACAGCAGTGCTCTGACCGAGGCCCACACGTCCCAGTTGCCATGCAGCTTCGTAGGTCAGCGTACCGCTCTTGCTAATGATGCCGATCGTGCCAGGCGTGTGAATGTAGCCAGGCATGATGCCGATTTTGGCAACGCCCGGTGTAATGACACCAGGGCAGTTTGGTCCCACAAGACGGCTCTTTGAGCCCTTCATGGCAGTGCGGACCTTGATCATGTCCATGACCGGAATGCCTTCGGTGATGGCGATGATGAGTTCGATTCCTGCGTCGGCTGATTCCAGAATAGCGTCGGCACAGAACGGAGGCGGGACAAAAACCATTGAGGTATTGGCTCCCGTTTTTTCTATCGCGTCGCCGACTGAATTGAATACCGGAAAACCGTCGACATCGCTGTCGCCCTTGCCGGGAGTGACTCCGCCAACGAAGACATCAACTCCCGGTTGACATTCCTGAGCGTATTCGCGGCATTTCTGGCTGTGGAATAAACCGGACTTCCCGGTGATGCCCTGACAAATGACTTTGGTGTCTTTGGTGACAAGAATGCTCATGTCTGTGAGATTTCAGATTTGAAATTTGAGATTTGGAATTTGGATTCGGCGTTATGCTGAAAGCGAGGCGACGACTTTCTGAGCGGCGTCTGTCAGATCAGCTGCTGTGATGATGTCCTGCTCGCAACCGTCCAGCATTTCGCGAGCTTTTTCGACGTTGGTGCCTTCCAGGCGAACGACAAGCGGAACGGTGATTCCGACTTTTTCGTACGCTTCCAGCAACGCTTCGACGATCACATCACATCGCATGATGCCGCCGAAGATATTGACCAGAATGGCCTTCACGTTGTCATCCGACAGGATGATTCGGAAAGCCTCAGACACCTGCTCGACGTTCGCTCCACCCCCAACGTCCAGAAAGTTGGCGGGCTCGGCACCGTGAAGTTTGATGATGTCCATCGTTGACATGGCCAATCCGGCGCCGTTGACCAGACAGCCGATTGTGCCGTCCAGGTTCACGTAGCTCAGCCCGGCATCGCCTGCTCGAACTTCAGACGCGTCTTCTTCCGACAGGTCTCGGAGTTCGACGAGGTCTTTGTGGCGGAACATCGCGTTTTCGTCGAAGCTGACTTTGGCGTCGAGTGCCAACAGCTGGCTGTCTTCCGTCAGGACCAGCGGATTGATCTCTGTCATGCTGCAGTCGTTGTCGACGAAGAACCTGCAGAGTCGCGGCAGGAATTTTTCCGCACTGCGAACGGCTGTTTTGTCGAAGCCCAAAGCATAGGCCAGTTTGCGAGCTTGATAAGGAAACAAGCCAGCGTCCATGTCGAACGGTTCGGTCAGGATTTTTTCCGGGCTTTTGTGAGCGACTTCTTCGATCTCCATGCCGCCTTCTGACGACATGATCAGGACAGGGCCACCGACTTCGCGATCGACCACAATGCCGAGGTAAAGTTCGCGAGCGATCTTGAGGCCCTGTTCGACGAACAGTGTGTTGACCTGTTTGCCTTCGTCGCCGGTCTGGATGGTGACGAGCGTGCTGCCGAGCATGCGTTCCGCATTCTCTTTGGCTTCTGCGGCAGAGCGGACAAGTACAACGCCAGCCTGGTCCGGATGTTCTTTAAAGCGTCCCTTGCCGCGGCCACCCGCGTGGATCTGCGATTTAACAACGGCAAGTTCGCCTCCGAGCGCTTCGAACGCAGCGGCGACATCGTCTGCAGACTTACAGACAATGCCTTCAGGGACAGGAACTCCTGCGGCTTTGAGAAGTGTCTTGGCCTGGTATTCGTGGATTTTCATGTGGATGTCCGTCGTTGACGGTTGAAGTGATCAAATCTAAGGAGTGTCATCGATCGCGGGACTATAGCGGCTCCGGTAGCCTCGTTCTAGCCGACGTGAATCGTTTGTTCGCGATCCGGGCCGACAGAAACGATCGATACTTTGCGGCCGATTAGTTCACCCGCTGCCTTCACGTATTCCTGTGCTGCGGCTGGAAGATCGCCAAACTGTTTTACGCCGGTGATGTCTTCTGTCCAGCCTTCGATCTTTCGAAGAACGGGCTTTGCCGCTGCAAGGTCTTCGCAGCGAGACGGCATGTCTCGCGTGATCGTGCCGTTGATGTCGTAGGCTTCACAAATATTAAGTTCATCAAACCCGGTGAGCACGTCCAGCAGGGCGACCGTGATGCTGTCTACGCCGCTGATTCTGGCGCTGTAGCGTGTGGCGACCGTGTCGAGCCAGCCGCAGCGTCGAGGGCGACCCGTAACGGTTCCGAATTCGTTACCCGCAACGCGAATTTTCTCGCCGATTTCGTTATCCAGCTCGGTCGGAAACGGACCACCGCCGACTCGCGTGGTGTATGCCTTGGCGACACCGATCATGTTTTTGATGAACCGTCCGGGAACTCCACTGCCGCTGTGAATTCCGCATCCGGAACTGTTAGACGAAGTTACGTAGGGGAACGTACCGTGATCAACGTCCAGCAGGCATCCCTGGGCACCTTCGAAGAGGATGTTTTTGTCTGCTTCGAGGGCGTTCAGGAGAAACGCGGTGGTGTCGGCGACCATTGGACGGATACGTTCGGCACAGGCTGAGTATTCGTCGATGATTTGATCGGCGTTCATTTGTTCGCCGTCAGGATTTAGAGCGTTGAGCACCTTTTGTTTCATTGGAACGATTTCTCGAACCTTTGCAGCGAACGCGTCTTTGTGGACCAGGTCGCCGATACGAACGGCGTGAGACCGTCCCATTTTTTCACGGTAGCAGGTGCCGATTCCACGCATCGTTGTGCCGATGGCTTCTCCCCCGCGAGCGGCTTCGAGAGCCGCTTCTTCGAGCAGGTGCCAGGGGCAAATCACATGAGCGCGATCGCTGACCATCAGGCGGTCGAGGCAGTCTTCGCCGCCAGCGATCAGTCCGTCGAGTTCTTTCAGCAGAGCGTGCGGGTTTACCACAACGCCTGGAGCGATAATCGACTTCACATGGCTGTGCAGCAGTCCGGTTGGAAGCAGGCTGAGCTTATACGTTTTGCCATCGAATTTGACCGTGTGGCCCGCATTGTTTCCGCCCTGATAACGGACAACAATTTCGTGTTTTTCCGTCAACAGATCGACGATTTTTCCCTTAGCTTCGTCGCCCCACTGGAGCCCAATCACTGATGTAGCCGGCACAGAATTTTCTCACACAATGCGACCGCACTTGGCTGCCGGCCGCTGTTCAGGATACGAAAAAGCAAAAAGAAACCGGGCGTTGGGATCTCACCAACGCCCGGCGAATGCAAGCGTCAGATTGTAGTCAGCCGATGGGCATTCCGAAGGGCGGGGGGCGTCGTTTTTCAAGCTTTCCACGACTGGTAAGCGTTTCCGTTGCCGCCTGGTTGCCGCCAGCACCAAAATTGCAGGTTTAGGCCTGCGAAAACCTGCCGGTATGGTCGATCATTGGTAGACTGTTGTGGTCATCCTGGGGGTCAGAAGGAAAGTGCGGTCATGCTGTCAAATTGGGGGATTCCGTCGATTGAAGAACTGCTGGGAAATCTAAAGCGGTTGGTTACTGTCGAAGATGCGGCTGCAAGATCGTTTGCTGCGATAAAGGATGGCGTCTTTCATCATCCAGACGGTCGATCTGACGAAGTGGGGCGAGTACGAAACCCGTTACGGCAGATTGCTTTGACCTGCTGGCTCGCTCAACGTGTCCAATCCGCACTCACAGTTGAAGTCGGTTTCGGCATGGGGTCCACGGCCAGTTTCTTTTTGTCGGCTCGCCGATCAGCGAAGCAGCAGTTTCGCCATGTCGTATTGGATTGTTACGGTTTGAATGGAGGTGGCACGATCACTCAGGAATTCCTGATTCAGGAATTTGGTGAGAACTTTGAAAGGCAGTATCGACTTTCGACGGTCGGCCTTGGAATGCTGATCGAAGAATGTGGAGAGTGCTCAACGGGTTTGATTTTGATTGATGGAGATCACAAATTCGATGGAGCTCTGGCGGACTTTCAAATCGCAGCGTCTTTGCTTGCCATTGGAGGATTTATCATTCTCGATGATGCTGCCTATCCTGCGGTTGAGACGCTGGTGCATTTCATCGAAGCCAACAGGCCTGACTTCGAAGTCTCGTGGCTGGAGATTCCCAACACTGCGGTCCTCAGAAAAGTCTCGTCAGACGACCGCGCGTGGTCGAATTTTGTTCCGTTTGAAGTTCCCGATCGACGCGACTGGACGTGTCACCCGATCGGTGTGCCTAATGATCAGGCGGATTGGGAATTGGTGGAACCTTCGCAGGGCAGCCGGTCTGAGCTCTGAATTGACCATTCCCGTTGGTTACGCTTCCTCATCAAAAAGATCGCTGGCGAATTTGTTTGCCCTGCGCGATCCCATAATGTGTGCTCTGTCCCAGAT
>CAYZYB010000146.1:0-8619 GCA_964481505.1 uncultured Planctomycetaceae bacterium
CACTAACTATCGTTCACCATTCTTGCGATCTCGGTGAACGAGTCTTGATGTGAGCCTGCTGCCTGGGATCACAGAAAAGCCGACAATCGTGACAACAGAAGAATCTGCAGGCTTTGTCCGACAGATTCGAAATTTTCAGATCCCCCGTAGTTGGTAGATTTCCCACGGCAGTTTTGTGAACATATCCTTTCACCATAGCCGGTCGATCCTGCGTTCCTCTTTCCCCCAATCCCTGTTGGAGTAGCCCACTGTGCGATTTCATCGTTCCCTGGCGACCCTGCTTCTGTTGTTCGTGCTGGTGTTCGCGGCACACACAATTTCAGCCACCTACGCGGCCCCGGACGAAACCAGAGCGCCGAAAAACGCCATAGCAGGGCTCGATGTCGCTGAGGGACTGGAAGTTTCGCTGGCAGCCGCTGAACCGATGCTGTTAAGCCCGTCGAATATCGACGTCGATCATCTGGGCCGCATTTGGGTCTGTGAAGTCGTCAACTATCGACACTTCGCCAACAAAAACAATCCCGCTCGTGAAGCGGGCGACCGTATCGCCGTGTTGGAAGACACCGATGGCGATGGCGTGATGGACAAAGACACCACATTCTATCAGGGACGTGATATCGATTCGGCTCACGGCGTTTGCGTGCTGGGAAATCGCGTCATCGTTTCTGCTGGCGAAAACGTGTTCAACTTCTATGACGATGATGGAGACCTCAAGTCTGATCGCAAAGAAGTCATGTTCACCGGGATCAAAGGAACACAGCACGATCACGGCATTCACAGTTTTACGTTCGGTCCGGATGGTCGGCTCTACTTCAATTTCGGCAACGCCGGAAAAGAACTTCATCGCCCGGATGGTTCCTTCGTCGTTGATGTCGCTGGCAATGAAGTCAAAGACTCACGGCAGCCCTATCAGGAAGGCATGGCCTTTCGATGTGAACTCGACGGTTCGAAAGTTGACACACTGGGTTGGAATTTTCGCAACAACTGGGAATTGTGCGTGGACAGCTTTGGAACCGTCTGGCAGTCAGACAATGACGACGACGGAAACAAAGGCGTTCGAATTAACTACGTGATGGAATACGGCAACTACGGATACAAAGACGAATTCACCGGAGCTGGCTGGCGTGATCCTCGCACCGGATGGGAAGACACAGTCCCCAAACGGCACTGGCACCTGAACGATCCCGGTGTCGTTCCCAACCTGCTTCAAACCGGAGCTGGTTCACCGACGGGAATCATCTGCTACGAAGGCGATCTGCTGCCGAAACGTTTTCGCAATCAACTGATTCACTGCGATGCCGGGCCAAATGTTGTACGCAGTTATGCCGTATCGAATGATGGTGCCGGCTACAAAGCCGAAACCAACGACATCCTGACGGGAACCCGTGATCAGTGGTTCCGACCGTCGGATGTGTGCGTGGCGCCCGATGGCTCCTTGATCGTTGCCGATTGGTACGACCCAGGCGTGGGCGGCCACCGTCAGGGCGACATCGAACGCGGGCGGCTGTTCCGCGTCGCTCCACCAGGTTCGAAATATATGGTGAACAAGCCGGACTTCTCGACACTCGAAGGTGCCGCAGAAGCTCTGAAGAGCCCGAATGTTGCGACTCGCTATCTGGCGTACCAGAAACTAAGCGAAGCAGGTGAAGCTGCTGAAGGTGTTCTCACCAAGATGTTCAACGACGAAGCCAATCCTCGGTTTCAGGCACGAGCACTCTGGTTGCTGGGAGCCATCGAAGGCAAGGCACGCGACTACATCCAACAGGCCGCTCAGAGCAAAAACAGCGACCTGCGAATCGCAGCGATACGACTTGCCCGAAGAAATGACGAAGACGTCGACAAAGTTGCAGCGTTCATGTCGAAGGACGAATCACCGCAGGTCCGCCGCGAAGTGGCCATCGCTTTGCGTCACGGAGCGGAAGGACAGAAAAAGGCCGACACCTGGAAACGACTCGCCGAATCTATGCCAGAGGGGGATCGATGGTATCTGGAAGCCCTTGGGATTGGGGCCGAAGGAGACTGGGACAACTGTCTGTCCGGCGTCGCTCAACGTGTTACCGTCGGCGCTCCGGAGAAAGTGGAACTTGCGAATGATGTCATCTGGAGAAGCCGGGGAAGTGAGTCCACAAAGAACATCGTCGGCAAAATTGCCGCTCTTGCATCGGCTTCCGGGGATGTCCCTTCGCCACAATTGTTGAGTTTCTTTCGAACGCTGGACTTTCAAAAGCAAAGTGACGTTCGCGAAGAAGTAAAGACTCTTCTAAAGCCAGCGGCGCTCGACAAGCTGCCCGGAAAAATCGCTCCTGTCGTGATCGCCGAATCACTGCAACGACTCGGCGATTCTGATTTCTCATCAAACCCGGATGCAAAGGCGGCTCTCGAACGAGCTCTTTCTACGCTGGAAGGAAGCACGCAATTCATCCAGTTGGTCGAACGGTTCAAGATCAAGAATCGCTACAGTGACGTGCTGAAAATTGCTCAAGCCAACCCCGATCAGCAGATTGGCGTGGAAGCCATTCGAGGTCTGTTACGAACCAAAGACTGGGACTTTCTGTATGCAGCGTTAAAGAACCCGGATACCAAAGCAGCAGTTGCTACCGCGAAAGTCATGGGAAATTCTCTGGACGGTTCCGTTGGTGGTTTGCTGGTCGGGATCATCAAAGACGGCTCTGCATCTATGGATGTCCGTCGAGAAGCCGTGCGCGGCGCTACGAAGGTCAATTACGCAGCACAGGAATTAGTCAAAGTTTACAAGGCCAAACAGCTACCGGTGGAACTCGAACAGGCACTCGCCGCAGGGTTACATGCTGCGTCATCGCGTGGCACACGCGAAATGGGCCAACGCCTGTTTCCGCTACCGCCGGGTAAAGAAGGAAAACCGCTACCACCCATTTCACGGCTCGTCGGCATGAAAGGCGATGCCAAAAATGGTCGCCTTATTTTCAACACCACAGGCACCTGTCACAAGTGTCACATTGTAGACAAAGTTGGTCGCGAAATCGGTCCGAACCTGTCAGAAATCGGCAGCAAGCTCAGCCGGCAGGCGATGTTTGAATCCATCATCTACCCAAGTGCCGGAATCAGCCACAACTACGAAGCCTATACGGTACTGTTGACATCCGGAACGACAGTAAACGGACTCATCACCAGCGAAACAGATGCTGGTATTAGTATCAGATCGGCCGATGGTCTGTTGCGCACTTTTAAACCAGACGAAGTTGAAGACAAGGCAAAGCAAAAAATTTCACTGATGCCCGCCGATCTTCAGAAGATCATGACAACACAGGAATTGATCGACGTCGTTGACTACATGCAGACGTTGAAAAAGAAATAGACATCCATGGAGCGCGGAATCAGCCTGCTCGGGCTGCTAGTGATGGCCCTGCTGGCCTGGGCGATGAGTTCACACAAAACGAAGGTCAGTCCACGCATTGTCGTGGGTGGGTTTTTCCTACAATTTCTGTTTGCCTTTCTAATTCTGAAGACGGCGCCCGGGGAATACGTGTTCCGAGTCATCGGAGATTTCTTCACAGGCATTCTGCAGTTTGTCGACAAGGGTTCAGCTTTCCTCTTCGACATCTTTCCTCGCGCCGGAGAAGAAGAGGGCTTTCCTGCAAAGTATGCTCTCTGGCGGTCCTTTGCCTTTGGGATTCTGCCCACCATCATTTTCTTTTCGGCTCTAATGTCGGTGATGTATCACCTGGGCGTCATGCAGGCGATTGTCAAAGCGCTGGCATGGCTGATGCGAAAGACGCTGGGAACATCCGGAGCGGAAACGCTTTCCGCAGCCGCCAACATCTTTGTCGGACAGACAGAAGCACCACTGGTGATTCGTCCGTACGTCGGGCAAATGACACTGTCGGAACTCAACGTTGTCATGGTTGGCGGTTTCGCAACGATAGCTGGTGGCGTTCTGGCGGCTTACGTTGGAATGGGCGTCGACGCGGGACATTTGATTACAGCATCAGTCATTTCTGCTCCTGCCGCATTGATGATCGCCAAGATCATGCAGCCGGAAACCGAAGAATCCAAGACGGCGGGCAAGGTGGAATTCGAAGCGAACACAAACAGCGTCAATGTGCTGGAAGCCGCTGCGGAAGGAACGTCTGCCGGATTGATGTTGGCGTTAAACGTGGGAGCAATGCTGATCGTCTTTGTTGCGTTCGTCGCAATGGGCAATGCTTTCGTCGGCTTTATCGGCAGTCAGGTTGCCTCATGGTTTAACTATCCGGCCGCTGCAGGCTGGAGTCTGGAAATGCTCTTCGGCCATGTGTTTGCGCCGTTCGCCTGGTTGATGGGAATTCCCGGCAGCGAATGTTTGAAAGCCGGTGAAGTCCTGGGCACGAAAATGGTGGTCAATGAATTCCTGGCATACATTCAACTTGGCGGACTAAAGGAAGAGCTAAGTCCGCGAACGTACATGATCATGACTTACGCCCTTTGCGGATTCGCCAACTTCAGTTCCATCGGAATTCAGCTCGGCGGCATCGGCGGCATCGCCCCGGAACGTCGCAGCGACCTGGCCAGACTGGGCTTTCGAGCTATGCTGGGAGGCACTCTCGCTGCCTTTATGACGGCTTGTGTCGCTGGAGTTCTGATTACCGACGATGAACTGAAAGCTGCTGCCCCGAAGCCAGACGTGGAACAAATCGAAGAAACGCCCGAACAGGCGAGGTCGACGGGCAGCACGTCAGCCACTGTCGCCACTAATACAAGCAGCGTCGAACGTGCTGCGATTCAGCCCCATCGGGGCGGTCCTCGGTTAGCCTCAGGCGTCAGCCTGAGGAATAGAAGCAACACAAAACAACAGCCTCATCGGGGCGACATTGGCAACGTGACGACTGCAGCCATTGACAACCAATATCGCCCCGATGGGGCTTGCTATCTTGCCGATTTCTACTCCCCGAGCTGCCGCTCGGGGCTAACCGAGGATCGCCCCATCCGGGGCTAGATCAAAACAAAACGTGGAAGCACAACGTGCTCCGCGTTTGCTTTCCTAATCCAGGTGAACCTTATGCGAAAATTCATTCCCCTTCTGGCCATCTGTTTACTAGCGACGTCGAACTGTCATGCCGAAAACCCTCCGGGTTTTCAGCGTCTGGAAATCGGCGATGCGGCACCAGACTTCAAGCTTCCAGGAATCGACGACCGCGACTGGTCACTGGCGGATTTCAAGGACGCCAAGGTGCTGATGGTGTACTTCACATCAAACCATTGCCCGGTTTGCCACGCACACGACCCGCGACTGACGACGCTTTTGAAGGAGCTAAAAGGAAAGAGCCTTGCTGTTGTTGCCATCAATCCTAATTCGGGCGACGGCCTTCGCATCGATGAGCTTGGTTATTCAAAGTACGACGACAGTTTCGAAGACATGAAGCCGTATGCCAAAGACGAAGGCTTCACGTTTCCGTACCTCTACGATGGAGACACTCAGGCAACCGCAAAAAAGTACGGTTGCCTGGCAACACCGCATGTCTTTCTGTTTGATCAAAACCGCAAGCTACAATATCAGGGACGTTTCGACGATTCACGTTATCCCGATCCGGCGACGGTGAAGAAGCAGGACACACGAAACGCCATTCTTGCTTTGCTGGCCGATAAGCCAGTGGTTGTTCCCGTGACACGGCCGTTCGGATGTTCAACCAAGTGGCGCGAAAAGATCTCGCTGGTAGAGAAAGACAACGAAGCGTGGCAAAGCGCAGAAGTCACGCTGGAAGACATCGACGCTGCAGGCATCGCCGAACTTGCGAAGAACAAGACAGAGAAGTTTCGACTGTTCAACGTCTGGTCGACAACCTGCACACCTTGTGTTGCTGAATTCCCTGGCTTGATTCGCGTCTCCCGCCGCATGGGCCTCCGCCCGTTCGAACTCATTACGATAACGACAGACTTTCCGGAAGACCACCAGAAGGCTCTCAAATTTCTCGACAAACAGCGAGCCGCACTTCCGAAACGTCTGAAACCATCTTTGAAGGCCGAAGGTCGCAAGTCCAACAACTACCTCTACACCGGCGCCAGTATGGATGCCTTTGCAGAAGCTCTGGATCCGGCATGGGAAGGCCCACAGCCACACACCGTGCTAATCGCCCCCGGCGGCAAAGTCGTCTTCCGCCATACCGGCGAAATCGGCGAAGAGAAGCTGCTGGATGCTGTGCTGAAAGAAATGACGACAGGTTATCAGCCGAAGTGATCCCGCCCTCGGTGAAGCAAATAGAATTGCCCTGAATTAACTTTCTGATTGGGCAGCAGTACCAGCACGCTGACTCTGAAAAATATCAATCAAGTATGACACGTACTCTCCTTATCTTTCTCGTATTTCTTTCCCCGGCAGCATGGGCTCAAACCGTTACCATCACCCCCGCCGACTACTCGGGGGCGCTTCGCAACCCTCTCAAGGGCTTCCGCCCTCTCACTGGCGATGCACTGAAGAACGAAAAACGTTTCGCCACGATCACGCACAGTTATTTCAAGTGGAACGAACTGGAAAACCGCGAAAGTGACACCGTCGAAAAAATTCGAGACCTGTGCGACGTCCGCTGGGACGGCGTAGAAGAGAAGGGCATTAAGGTCATTCCCAGCATCTATCTCGACTTCAACGAAGACACCAAATACTGGCCTGCAGACATGCGAACCGGCGATTACTCCAGCCCGCAATTTAAGAAACGCCTTGTCCGTTTCATTGGAAAGCTGGGGGAAGCGTGGAACGACGACCCGCGAGTCGCCTGGATCGAAACCAGCATCATCGGTCTTTGGGGCGAACAACACTCCCCATCACCGACACCCGAAATACAGCGACTCATGGGTGACGCGTACACCAAAGCCTTTCCCAACAAGAAGCTGCTTGTCCGTCACCCGAATGAATTCACCAACTACAAGGTCGGCTACACATGGGGCTCGTGGGCGCACGGAGCCCAACTCGACCACCCGGAACACGGCGGTGGTATTGATCGAGTCAACCGGCAAACCGGACGTTGGAAGACGCATCCCATGGAAGGCGAATGCGCCTATAACTGGGGCAACCAGGACGAAACGCTCGGCGGCAGCCCTGACGCCACATTGCTGTCGCCAAGGTACCGAGACATTCTGATAGACAGCGTCCGAAAACTGCACTGCAGCGGACTCGGATGGGTCGCCAAGTACAGCCAGAACAACCGGCGAGTTGCTGCCACAGCCGAAGAATTGCAGAAAGCATTCGGCTACCGGTTCGTAATCAAACAATTTGAATACTCTGCTCGATCGGAACCTGGTGAAGAGCTCCAGGTCGCCTTCTCCATCATCAACACGGGCTCCGCCCCGTTCTTCGAAAAATGGCCAGTGGAACTCAGCCTGCTCAACCCCGTAGACAAATCGGTTGTATGGAAAACTCAACTCAACAATGTCGATATCCGCCAATGGTTGTGCGGCGATGATTGGGACAACGCACGAAACATGTACCGAACTCCGCCGCAAACGTACACGGTCAACAGCACGGTGCAACTTCCCACCAACATCCGCCAAGGCCAATACTTCATCGCATTGGCGGTGCTTGACCCTGCTGGCAACGAACCGGCGCTCCGCTTTGCTATTCGCAACTACTTCACCGGCGGTCGACATCCGATGGGGCTGATCGGCATTGGCACAAACGTCCGAGGTCGCCACGAACTGCCCCCGGCAACATTCACGGACCCAATGAACGAAGCTCGCCTTGGTTACGCACCGTCGTCGAGTGACAAGCAATCGGGTTCGATCATGATCGCAGGAAAGTTCGACACCGAATCTCACCCCGACAATAAATGGCTCATCGGGACAAAAGACAATGCGATCCTGAATGCGATCTCTAAAGATTCATGGGTCTGCTACCGCAATTTTGACTTCGGCCTTCAGTCGAATCGAATTCGAGTTTCCGCATCTGCGGACGCTGGTCGAGGCGGACGGATCGAAATACGTCTTGGAAACCCGTCCGGAAGGCAAGTCGGTTTCCTAAATATCGCATCCACTGGGGACTTCAACAATTTTCGACAATTCGAAGCACAGCTTCGTCCCACACAAGGACGCCACGACCTGTACTTCGTCTTCAGAGACAATCTCGGTCACGACGAATACCTATTCGACATCGAATCCTTCAAAATCACGGATTAAAATTACCAATCCATGATTTACAGCAGTTTGCATGAACTCATAATTGCAGCCGGTCAAGAATGTAGTCAGCGTGCTCGAAGGCATGGTAGATATTGGAATGGTTGACTTCCTGCTTGAACGGCTTCAGCAATCGCGTCGAGCAACGATTCAATGTCTAACGATGCTTCCCAAAAAAGGACGTCTTCAGGCTGTCAGGTTGAATTCCATTTGCCTTCGCCCACGCAGTATCGCAGAGGAACCTTCGCTGGTGGCGTTGCCAAATCGGTACGCAGATAATGTGAGTCACGATCAGCAGTCCACCGATGATTGCCACAATCCAATTAAATCCTCCGCGAGCCAATCCGAAAAACATGAGCTGAAGTGGAACCGCGATAGAAATGGCACACCAAAGGCCGTACAGGACACCGCGTTTCGTGGCGTCTGATTTCTCATCCGGCGTCATGTTCGCACAGATTGCCTTCACCGTCTCCGACTGAAACGGTGACCATGTCTGCCAATCGG
>CAYZYB010000147.1:0-8614 GCA_964481505.1 uncultured Planctomycetaceae bacterium
GATCATCATCAGATTGCCCTTTAGACCTTCCGCATAGTTGATGGCGGCCGCAGTTTTGTATCCGTCGGGGTTCACTTCGCGCGTTCGCATGTAAATTTCCTGGAACCATGCGTTGTACAAATGAGGTTGCGGCTTGGGGACGACCGCGATTCCGACGTGGTACGAATCAGGCTTGCGAAACATGGCGTTCAGAGTGTTCGAGCCGCCGCCGCTCCAGCCCCAGATCCCAACACGTGACAGATCAACATACGGCCGCATGCGCCCTAGTTCCTTGAGACCGGCTTCCTGTTCTTCCGTAGAAAGTGGTCCCAGGCTTCCAAAAATCGATCGCCGCCAGGCGGCGCCTTTCGGCGCCGGCGTGCCTCGATTGTCGATCGATACAACAAGGTATCCGAGGTCTGCGACGACACGATGAAAGTCCACCTGACCTGCGCCCCAGCGGTCGAGTACAGTCTGCGCGTAGGGTTCGCCGTAAACGTAGATGAAGACCGGGTACTTTTTTGATGGGTCAAAATCTTTCGGCTTGACCATCGATGCATCCATCGAGATGCCGTTGCCAATGTCCAGCTGCAGGAACTCCGTCGGATGCGAAACAACGTCTTTCGCCCGTTTTCGAAGTTCGCTGTTGTCTTCTACCACGCGGACGACGCGGTGACCGGAAATTTCGACCAGTTCAACAATCGGCGGCACGTCGATCGTGGAGTAGGTGTGAAAGGCCCACTTCGCATCTGGTGAAAAATCGTAGTCGTGCGTGCCTGGCTGATCCTCTGGCGTGATTTGCTGAAGCTCGCCAGATCCGTCGAGCGGGACACGGTGGAGGAACTTCTGAGTGCCATTGTGCGGCGATGCATAAAAGTAATACCAGCCCCCGTCTTCGTCCACGACAGCGCGGTCGATCACGTCATACTGGCCGGGTGTCAGCAGCAATTCCTTCTTGCCGTCGCGGGAACACAGAGACGCATGCCGCCAGCCGTCTTTTTCGCTGACAACGATGAATTCGTCGCCGTCGCGAAGCCAGGTCAAACCAAGGTTCTTTTCCTGGCTGCCGACCGCCCATGCTTCGTTCTTCTCGTGAAAGATCTTCTCCACGCCGCCATCGATCTTCACCAATAGAAAATCACGCACGTCACGAAAACGGCTCATCCATTCAACCAGCACTTCGTCTGAATTTCCTGCCCATTCCACCTGTCCAAGATAGATCCCTTCATCTGGCGAATCGATCGGCAACCACCGCAGATTCGTTCCATCGGCGCCGACCACACCGACGCGCAGCTTAGTGATCTTTCCACCGACTCTCGCAAATCGATTGTTTCTTACGCCCGGATACGACGGATCACCAGGCACCAACACCGCTCGTTTCCGAACGTCAGTCGCGTCCGTTTCGACAAACAGAACATGCTTGCCATCCGGGCTCCACGCAGGATCACGATATCGAACACCTCCCGCTTTCGGTCGCGTTGTCAGCTGAGTTCGCCGTCCGCCGTTCAGTTCCCGGACAACAAGATTCCCGTCTTGAAATTCCACTACGTGTTTGCCATCGGGCGAATGCCAGGATCCTGCCTTGGTTGGCTCCTTTGATGCCTGTGAACCGACTCGACTGCCACTGAGGTCGTAGCTTACTACTATGCTCTTCCCGGTCTCCCGATCACGTTCTCGCACGGAATACCCTGAACTATCAGGTTTCCAATCTGCGGAGAAAACGCTCGGACGGAACGCATCATCTTCGTAAACTTCCTTCAATCGAGCATCAGTCTGTTCTCTCCATGCGGAGTCCGTGGTCGTCTGAGCCCGCGCGATGCACGGCCCGATCGCAACAGACACTGCCGCAAAAACGTTCAGCAGTACAATTCTCGCATCACGCATTGTTTGATCCCTCAACTCGAACTATTGACTAACTGAGTGACACCCTACCACGTTCCTTTTTGAATTCGTAGCCACGCTGGCCGCGGATCCGAAAACGAAAAATCGGTTGATTCTCTTTCGAAAATCAACCGATCAGAGGTTTTCAGATTGTGGAGGGTGTTGCCGTTTCTTCATGGTCAGGTCTCCTCATGAGAACTGGGTTTGTGGATGTGGCCTTTGAACCATCGTAGTTCAAATTCGTTGGGCCTTCTGTGGCATGCTGCATTATCGCAGAACCGTTTTCGGGGCGACGATGTCCAGGATGTCTTTGCCGCTGGCGCTGTTCTGCTTCGGAGCTGATCCGGTTCGTGGCCGGCAGCTTTTGGCAGCCTGAGCGATATCCTTTAGTCGCTGGCTTTGAGCGATCTTCAGTGCTTCTGCAAGGACTCGGTCACCGTTAGCCGGGCCATCCGCATCTGTGATGTGAACATCAGGAGTGACGCCTTCGCCAGACATTGCTTTTCCATTTGGACTGTAGAAACGAGCTGTTGTAAGTCGCAGGTTGCCAGCCACGGAGTTCAGTGGGAAGTGAGTTTGGACAGTTCCCTTTCCGTAGCTCTTTTCGCCAACCACAATACCGCGGCGATTGTCCTGGACGGCAGCCGCAAGAATTTCACTGGCACTCGCACTGTCACCGTCGATTAACACCACAAGTGGTGTACTCCATGTTCGGCTGTACGAAGCAGTTTCCTGCATGTTGTCAGATGCCAGTCGACCTTTCGTTGACACAATCGTGCCGCATGGCAGGAAGCGATTGCTGATGTCCACGCAAACATCGAGTAGTCCGCCGGGGTTGCCGCGAAGGTCAAGCACTAAAGACTTCATTCCACTCTTGTAGAGTTGATTCAGAGCCTGGTCCATTTCTTCCGTCGACTTCTGACCAAACTGACTCAGGCTCATGTAAGCAACCTGTTCCGTGTTTGGCAGAATTCGAGCGTCGTTGACGGTGAAGATTCGAACGCGCCGTCGAGTTAGTGTGACGTCGCTTCCTCGCGAACCGTTGCGAACGATTCGCAGTCGCATTCGGCTTCCAGAGGTCCCTTTCATCAGGTCGACGCTGTTCGCGATTGGCATTCCGTCAATACTCCGACCGTCGATTGCGGTGATGATGTCACCCGCCTTCAGTCCCATTTCAGCAGCCGGGCCACCTCGCAAAGGTTTCATAATCAACAAGCCATTGTCGTGAGCTTTTACTTCAACGCCAACGCCGACGATTTCACTTTCCATCGCCGCACTGCGAACCTTCTCAGCAAGCTCCAGGTCCAGTGAAGCGCCTCTGCCAGGCTCTGCCGGCTCCAAAGCCGAAAACTTGTCGAGCGTGTCCACGGTTGCACTGGCGAATTCGAACGCCACTGCGTTTGCGGTCAGGCCGGGCACAGTCTGAGCTTCCTGCATAACACTTTGCACAACTGCCTGAGCGTCAGCGAAGTTGGAAACTCTCATGCTGTCAGAAATTCGCGAAAGCGTTGTGCGAAAACCATCCAAACGAAACGACTCCGCCTGAATTCCCAGTGCACGTGTGAATGCCGGGTTTTCCAGAGCCATGCCGATATTTCGCAGACCGCGACGAACTCGCAGGTCATAGCTGCTCGGTTCCAGGTGTCGTTCGTCAGTCTGCTGAGAAACTTCGCGATACAGGCTCAGTGCCTGACTGCCGGTCATCGATCCCACGGCTCGAACATTAACCGGGTTACTGTAGCGAGCGGTGATGGCCTTAAAGATCGCTTCTGCTTCATTGCCGGTTTCACGTCGTGGCAGCGGTGGCGTGAACGGGTCGAGGCCGGACTGCGGTCGAGTATCTCGCGGTGATGGCCGCCTGATGTCGTCGTAGTTGGATTGGTAGTTGGATTGGTAGTTGGATTGGTAGTTGTCGTTCAGGAAATCGAGGCGATCTCTGCCCGGCTGAACAGGGCGATAGTTGTGCCGCTCATTCGAGTAGTCCACACGATCCATTGGGATACGCAATCGACTCTCGAAATCGCTGCCAGACTGATCGTGACGGCTCAGTGGGATGTTTTGATACGGCTGTCGGTCAGCACGATTCTGGAATGACGGCAGTCGAAATGGGTCAGGCAATCGCCCCCGGCTTTGGTATTCATTGTATGGATCGCGCCCACGATCGTAGCTTCCTGTATCCCGTCGTTGATCGTTACGGAAATCATTTGTCAGCGGAGTGCGGAAGCTGTCTTCTACAGCGGTTCCGAGCGGGGCTCGGTAGTCGTAGCCTCGATTGAGTCGGTCGCGTTCCTGTTGAAGGCGATTCTGGTAATCACTTCGCAGCCCGCTAAGACTGTTTGTGTAAGGCGTTGCTTCGCCATGGTAGCCGGTGCTGTATCCGTCGTCTGTTGGTTGATACAAACGTCGAGATCCCCTTTCAGTCAACGGTGATGAATAGGTAGAGCTTTCGTAGTTCAGGCGACATCGGCCATTCTCGCAGTTACTGTCAGAGTGCTGTGACATCGCAGTCGGTGCTGTCAGCAGTAACCCCATCAGCGTCAGGATGTAGTTGAATCGAGTCTTCATCGTTGTTCCTCCTTCATGAGAAAGTCTGCCGCGCTCTCGGAGCGGGGCGTATTTGGTTGTTCGCAAAACATCAAAGGCGACTTATGCGACGTGTGGATACTGGTCCGAGAGAACTTCAAAATGCTCAGCCAGTTGAGCCACTGCCGGCTCGGGAATTACAGGTGTTGTGCAGTCGTCAAGCAGTTCTCCACGAACGACTCGAATGTCGTCTGGGGCATCAATGCCAATCTTTACCGTCCCTTTGGCCGTTTTGATCACTTTGATAACAATGTCATCGCCAATTTGAATCATTTCTGCCGGTTTGCGTGTTAGTACGAGCATGGTCATTACCTCCTGGAAAGTGTTGTTCGTCAAGAAATCCAATTCTCTTGGTGTTGAACAAAATGTTTGTTGTCACTGTGAGTATGTCATTGCCAATGCTGTGCCAAATCTGATGATTCGGCTTCGACTCGATTCGATTATCCCATAAGTCATTGATATCAATTGACATGTGTCAACTGGCAGGCTTTGCCGGTCGCTGAGTCCGGGTTGAGAATGCCGATTAGGCTGTGGTGCGATTGAAATTCCGGAAACCAGTTCGCTGTGGAGATTGTCAAAATGACAATATGGCGTTGCGCTGTATCAAACATGCACGCCAACCAGCGGGCAGGAACTTCTGAAGCAGTCAGCCAGCGTCAGGTTCCGTGAAGGCTATCGTGTCGTGGCAGGCGGTTTGTATTCGGGCCCGTTACCAAACGGAATCCGGCAGCTATGCGGCTCAGCTGACCGGTATCCCGATAAACCGCCAGGTTATCCTGCTGCATTGCCCATTCTGCAGTTGCCACCTGCAATTGCCTGTGGTGTTGTAATGGCCCATACCCGAGGATAAGCTGGCGATTCGAATAATGGATAGACGCTGGAAACGCTGCGTGAAATAGCAGCTCCGTGCGTTAGTCAGATACCCCGCCTACTCCCTCCCTCAGATTTCCGCCATGACCACAACAAAGCTCCTCCGCCAGATCTCAAAAGTATTTCAGTCGTCTGCGAAACGTCGTCGCGGGATTCCGAGTGATTCGCGCCCTGTTGAGGTTCTTGAAGATCGAGCCCTTCTGGCAACATTCACCGTGCTAAACACGTCGGATTCCGGAGTTGGCTCATTACGGGCTGCGATCACGAATGCAAACAGCACGGTGGAATCAGACACGGTGGAGTTCAATATCCCAGGCGCGGGGCCACACACGATTCAGCTTCAGTCAGCGCTGCCGGATCTGAACCAGAGAGTCACCATCGATGGTTGGAGTCAGGCCGGACACGTTGCGGAGCCATTGATCGTTCTGAACGGCACGCTTGCTGGCCCCGCATCGGGGATTCAGGTGCGCACGGATAACGTCACTATTCGCGGTCTGGTGATTCAGGATTTCGATGGCGATGGCATCAACGTGTCCGGGGCGTCGGGCACCATCATTCAGGGGAATTATATTGGGACAGATGTTCTTGGGGCTGCGAGTGTTGGGAACTCCGCCGCCGGCATTCGTTTGGCGAACGGAGCCACTGGAATTACGTTGGGAAATGACGGCAGGGTGTCAACGGAGACAATCGGTGGCATCGCACTGGATCCTGCCGTGGAAAGGCAGCGTGAACGTAACGTCGTGTCGGGAAACCAACACGGCATCGTGGTCGAAGGTCAATCGAGCCAGCTGAACGAAATTGCCGGCAACTATATCGGAACAGACGTTACCGGGCAGCAATCTATCCCCAACACAGAATTCGGCATTCTGTTTGATGATGCCGGCCTGAACGCTGTCGGCGGTGATGAATTGGATCTCCGCAATGTCATTTCCGGCAACGGTCGTGATGGAATTCGCATCGAAGGTGGTGCTCGCCAGCAGACAGTCACAGGAAGCTATATCGGCGTGGCCGCTGACGGTATCACACCTCTTGGCAATACCGACAACGGCGTGACGATTCGCGGGTCATTTTTGCGAGGCGACAACCCAACGATCGTGTACACAATCGATGTTTCAGGCAGTACTAGTTCAGGATTTAGCGGGACAGCCGTTGGTGATATCAATTCGGATGGAAGTTCGAACTCGGTTCTGGACGCTGAACTTGCGGGATTTATTGCCACCACACAGGAGTTGATCAACTTAGGTTCAGGCAACAACACGTCAGTGGGTATTGTTGTCTTTGGTTCAAGTGCTGCATCGCTGGATATGGATCCGGTAACTGCTGGCCTGCAGTACTCCGCCAAAGCCGGAGCCGACGAAGACGGGAACGGGGTGTCAGATGTCATTGACATCCTGAGAACAATTCGCGTCGGACATTCCGGCGTCGGAAGTTTGACATCATTCGAAAACGGCATTAACTCATCGACCACAACTTTTCAAAACCTCGCCTTCCAAAACAGCAGTGCGAATTTGATTTTTGTTTCCGATGGTTTCGACAATGGCAATCCAACACTGAACTTCAACGGACTGAATTCTCTCGGCGTACAACGAACGGCAATCGGGATTGGCCGCGGCGCCAGCCTGAACCAGTTGCAGAGCATCGACTCAAACGCCATTCGTACGACATCGACAGACGAATTTACGAACCGCCTGCTGAGTGTTCTGGGTGGCGGCATTGGGCCGAACTCATCCACCAATGTGTTGATCGGTGGTGATGGAACTGGTGAAGGAAACATCATTGCCTTCAACGGTGGCGCCGGGGTAAATGTCGGCACGTTAAACAATGGTATTCTGGGCAACTCGATTCACAGCAACGGCGGTCTGGGAATCGACCTGGTGCCGACAGGCGTCAACGCCAATGATGCTGGCGATCAGGACGTCGGCGCAAACAATCGCACGAATTTCCCTACGTTCACAGACGTCACGGCCTTGCCCGGTGGATTCCATATTGATGGCTTCCTTTCGGCTCGGGCATCATCCACATATCGGATAGAAGTATTCGGAGCAGCCGATGCAGACCCGACGGGCTTCGGTGAAGGTGATCGATACCTTGGAACCTTTGACGTAACGACTGATCAAAATGGTCGAGCAACGATCAACGAGGATGTTGTCGGCTCACTGGCCGGCTTCCGTTTTTTGAGCATGACAGCGACTGATGCCGCTGGCAATACGTCGGAGTTTTCCAGGGCGTTTAATCTGTTTACGTTTAACGTTTCCTTCGACGACGCTACTGCAAATGAAGCAGACGGCACAATTACGTTTTCAGTAGCCGCCAATAAGGGAATCGACATTCCAATTGAAGTTGATGTTCTGTTTGCAAGCGAGTCGGCAGTTCAAGGCCTTGATTTTGATGCTGCTACACAGCGAATTATGATTCCAGCAAACAGCACCGCAGGTGTTAGTGTGACGGTACCTGTTGTGGACGATGTGATCGTCGAACCGCCTGAAACTTTCACAGTGTCGCTGAATCCGGTTACGGATGTTGGCTTTCGCCTGATTGATTTTGCAGATACCGGCACAGGGACGATCGGCGATAATGACGTGCCCGGATTTACTGTCACTGAGACGGATGGCAGCACGATCGTCGATGAGTCCGGAGCGACGGACGAGTTCTCTGTGGTGCTGACCAGTCAGCCCCGGACAGACGTCACGCTGAGCGTGTCCAGTTCAGATATTGGCGAAGCAACTCCCGACCAAAGCGTTCTGACATTCACTCCCGCAAACTGGGATGTGCCACAAATTGTAACTGTAAGTGGTGTCGATGATTCCGTGTTCGACGGTGACCAGGTTGTGAACATAAACGTCGCTGTAAGGCCGGCGGCGTCTGACTCGTTGTTCGCCAATGTTGGGGACCGCAACGTCCCTGTCACGGTGGTCGATGACGATGGGCCGGAAGTGGTCGTGATAGAGTCCGGTGGCTCCACTCAGGTTAGCGAGCCTGGCACATCAGATTCCTTCAGTGTCGTTTTGCGTGCCGCGCCAGCTGGTCTCGTCGTGCTCACGGTGAGTAACGATAACGCGACAGAAGCGACGGCCAATCAAACCACGTTGACGTTCAACCCGAACGACTGGAACGTTCCACAGCATGTCGCGGTAACAGCTGTGAACGACTTCCTGATTGACGGTGATCAATTGGCGACATTCACAATCGCCGTTAACGACACTGTCAGCAGCGCCGAATACCGCACTGTGTCCGACAAAACGGTTGTTGCGACAGTGTCTGACGACGACATTCCTGGCCTTTCCATCAATCAGTCGAATGG
>CAYZYB010000148.1:0-8597 GCA_964481505.1 uncultured Planctomycetaceae bacterium
ACATCACAGACCAGGCGATCGCACCGCATCTTCCGTCCGGTGACGGTGCCGATGAACTGCTGAGGCTGATGGAACGCAGCCGCGAACTGTTCTCCACGGCTGAACCGAACGTCGCTCGTCGATCAGCTGGAGAACTGGAAGCGACTCAAACATGGCTTTGGGGACAGGGACAGCGACCGGCTCTGGAGCCGTTTCTGGACCGATACGGTGTGCGCGGTGGAGTTATCACGGCTGTGGACCTGCTGCGTGGCATGGGCCGCCTCATTGGCTGGGATGTTATTGAAGTGGAAGGCGCAACCGGCTATCTGGATACCGACTACGCCGCTAAGGGCCGTGCTGCAATCGAAACACTGCAGCGCGATGATATTGATTTTCTTGTTGTCCACGTCGAAGCAACGGATGAAGCTTCACACGAAGGTGATACGCAGGCCAAGCTGAAAGCAGTGGAGAGCATTGATCAGCATATTGTTGGACCGGTCCACGAGTGGCTGAAGCAAAGCGGGGACTACCGACTGCTGATCAGCCCCGATCACCCGACGTATCTACGAACGCGCACTCATAGCCACGGCGACTGCCCTTTCGCAATGTGCGGCACTGGTATCACGGCCAATAGCCCGTCGACGTACGACGAAGTGGCGGCTGCGGCATCGGGTGTCGGCTATCCGGAAGGACATCTGTTAATGGCTGATTTTCTGAAGAAGCAATCCTGACATGGTGCATGAAATTCGGTTGGCTGGCCCATGGGAATTTTCCGCTGATGGATTGGATTGGACTCGGTGCGTGCTGCCGCTTACCAGCGAAGTAGTTTCTGAGACGAATGAAATCCTGCTGCGACGCAAATTTCACCGACCGTCAGGCCTCACGGATATCACCCGTGTCTTGATCGTCGTTTTGGGCAACAGCATTCCCAACAGTGCTCAGGTGAACGGCCACGGATTGACGCCAGCACCGGACACTGCCCCTGGCGGGGTTGCTTACGACCTGACAGAACATCTTCAGGATTTCAACACCTTTGAAGTGGCGGTCCTTCAGGATGCCAGATCCAGGGCAGCGATTATTGAATCCGTCAAGTTACGAATCGTGGACGACAATAGCCAATCTGTTTAGTCGCGTTTGAGCGAGGCCCGCGCCCAAACGGCGGCTGCACTCTGCACTCAGGCAACCTTCGGTGGCAGAACGCTGATCGCTGGCGCTGTTCTGTGATCGCATTGATCACGGTTGTGCCGTGACAGTCACAGATACTGCTTGTATTCGACAGTAAGTCTTACAAGCGCCTGCCCCGCAAACTCAGCCTGTTTTAACGACATTGCCGGTTCGCGGTCGGATTCGCCCTTTATTGGTGATGTCGCACACAACGACTCAAGTTTGGCACGAACGGTGCAATTTCATCTGTTGCAAAACCTACCTGCGGCTTTTTTTTGGCGCAGTTGATCACAGCAACCAACCATTCGGAAAGATGAAAAATGAACGGACGAACTTCAATCACAGCAGTTATCTTGTGTGCCGCCAGTGTGCTGAACAGCACCAACGTAGAAGCTCAACATTGCGCCAACGGGCAATGTCGCATTTCGGCTTACCCGGCGTCTGCCCAGAGCTGGCCACAGACCGACGGTTACCAATCAAACAGCAGGTTACAGTACAACAGCACCTATCAACAACAGCCGCACGGCGGCTCACAAAGTTGCGCGGACGGCCACTGTCAGTCCAATTCCAGACATCATGAATTTGGATGCGATGCCAACGGTGGACATTGTCAGGGCGCTGCTGGATCTCCGGCACGCCGTCAGCATCAACCCAGCCCCGAAAGCTATCAGCAAACAACGCCGCCATTGCCGCTGGATACGTCCGGCCCAATGGCGAATGATTGGGACCCCAGTCTTCGCACGCCTCGTTATGCACCGGTGAGTTACCGTACCAACAATATCGCATGGGAAACTGACATTCGTGCTGCCGTCCAGCGCAGTCGATCAACCGGTCAGCCGATGCTTGTGCAGGTCACAGCGAAATGGTGCGGGCATTGCCAGCAGATGAAGCGTGAGACGTATACAAGTCGCGGGCTCATCTTTGGCATCAACCGAGACTTCATCGCTGTTAGCCTGGACGCCGACGATAGCCGCGACATTGTGCAAATGATGAAAATCCGATCGCTCCCGACCACTCTGGTCGTTCTTCCCAACCTTGACGTCGTTGAACGTCTCGAAGGCTATCAAAGTGCATCTCAACTTCAAACGGCCTTAGGTCGTTACGCCAAGCGGGCGCAACTGCAGATACGACCACACGTCGTGAATCGGTAATGGTCACCTCAGGACACGAAACTCAAGTTGGCCTGATCGATGCATCCGGTGCCCTGCCCTGCGTGATCAATGATCTCGCCGCGGCAGACCGGCTGCATCCAATATTCGTCATACGCTCTACTCGACGACCGATTGCCGCGAAGCGGAATCGGTCGTCGGGCGAATTCGAAGACATTGCTTCCGCCTTACAAGTCGATAGAACGACTCACGCGTGCGAGCCTCTTCGATTTCAACCAATCGTTTCCTACGCCTTAAAGCGGATTCGCATCGAGGATCATTGTGTCGAGCTGGCGCAGGAGGCACTGAGTACCGGGCAGGAATTCCGGCCCATGCCATTTCCGAAAATCGGCATGAGCAAAAACGTCAATCGGAACTATCCAGTGGCACTTTCACTGTCTTCGAAGGCGGCGAGTTGCAGCACCTGAAGAGATAGGTCTTCGTCGATCCCGCCGGTGAATTCGCGTTTGTGGTACTCCACCTGCTGCGTCGGCGTGTGATTTCGGACCGCTTCATCATTCAGCGAAAAGCTGCCGTCCTCGTTCTGATTAAAGAACATACGAAACCACAACATCTGCTCAACGTTAGGTTGTGGCGAATGCAGGAAGATGCCAATTCCGTCTTCGTACCATTCGTAAAGCATGCCGAAGAAGCCGCTGGGAATGTACTTCACAGACTCCAGATTGACTCCGATGCAGGCAAAGGATTCCTTGTGAATCAGTTCCGTCAGGACTTCTCGCAACAAGGCCAGATCGGCCCCATCCCAGATCTCGATGTGGTCCAGGCCAACCGTGGCCGTCTGGCCGTCCGTTTCGATTGTCAGACGCTGTCGCTTCTTCCGGTTCATCATCAATGAATTCATCCTGGTTAGGTACTCGTTGCTTCTGTGCTTCGAGGGGCAACGCAACAGAATGCAAAGACCGAACCGAAAAGAGACGCTTTTCTCACGCCTTCCCCAACACTGACGTAAGCCGTTTCTATGAAAAGACTTACGGGCGGACGGGTGTCTCGATTGGGTCTCAAATGAAACGCTGACCGTTGATATCCGTCATCGCGGATGAACGAAACGTTGCATTTTGCCGACAAATGCTGCCTGTGCAACAACGGCAAATCGACAGCTTTTTGCCCCAATGCGGCATCGGCGTCGCTGTTGTCGATACTGCGTATGTAGGCGTCGCAGTTTCCAGATTGTATGGTGCTCTTCAGTCCGCGATCTGCCTGAGACCGCCGCTTCTCAGTCGCGGGGACGGCCGTATGGCTATGGAAAGCCTGCGTGATGCCAGCTAATATTCCGGCAACTGGTCGCTCGTCGTGGGCGAAGAAATGCCATCGTTTTAGAAACCATTAAGCGAATTCGTCATGCCGACTGTCAAGTTTGTCAACGAGAAGATCACTGCAGAAGCTCAGGATGGCGAAGACATTCGATCTGTCGCTCGCAAAAATGGCGTCCAACTATACTCTGGCCCACACAAGATCGTGAACTGCATGGGCTTTGGAACATGTTGCAGCTGCAATGTCGCCGTGAAGAGCGGTAGTGAAAACTGCAGCAAAAAGGGAATTCTTGAAACGATCAACAAGTGGGTCAATCCACTACTTGGGTTGAAGCTGCTTTCGAATCCAGACAAAGACGTCCGACTTGCATGTCAAACTCAGGTCCAGGGAGATGGCGAAGTGGAAGTTGAAACACATCCACCTATCAACTGGCACGGCGACAAGTTCTGGAACTAACAAACGCCTTAGCCACAAAGTCTTTGTGACGACGTCAGAGAGCAGTCGGTCCCGTTCTTTGGCGACCAACTTGCCGACAGCGTATTCGCTGACATCGGATTTGATACGTTAACACTCGACGTCGCCGTGTTCACTTGCTGACTAAGGGAGCGAACCGTGACAGCTCAGTTTCGGGTGTTGACGACATGCTCGACGCTAATCCCGATGACCAATGCCTGAACTTAAGAGTCCGTCACCGTTGTGGAAGGGTTTGCTGCTCAGCCGCATTCTGACATTCCTCCGTCACCGACTTCAGAAGCAACAATCCGCAACCAAGCGGATGCGTGCGGATCTGGGCCAGGGCGACTCATTTTTTCAAAATTGAGCGACTCTCCGATTTGCTAACCCAATTTTTTTGACTTTGACATCAGAGCAGACGCCCTTCGCGCTGCGCCGTTTTGTCTCCCAAACGGTCACCGTGCTCTCACAGCCCGTCGGATGATTTCCATCCTCACGGCTCCAGCAGCCACACCGTCTGGCATCAACAGCAGGGGGACTGTAGAGAACAACCTCTGGTGTAGAATGAGCTCATCGACAGATATCAATGACGTCATTGATATCGCAAGGGACCATGGTTAGCGACTGACCAGCGTTCAGTAAATCGCTGCCCCAACTCCTTCCCGCTCACGGAGCGGAAAAGTTCAACGCACGATCTATAAGTCCGCATCTCTGCCGCCACATAGATTGCAATTCGTTATGTAGCAATCACATGGGCGATTACTTCACAATGCTTGCTGACACAGAAGTCACCCTTGATCGCGCTCCATCAGTTTCAGCAACTGTCATCGCGGAACTGCAGAGCCGGGGAATTATTGCGAGTAAATTCAACACTGATGACTCTAACGTCGCGCACGGCTATCAGCCCGGTGGAAAGATTGGAGAGATTTATGATTCCGCGAGAGCCGGACATGATTTCTGGGGTGACGCAGTGGAGCCGAAAATGGAACGGCATTTTAACTATTGGGCTTACGGTCCCTCATATTGTGGTCTCACCTGTCCCAAGTGCTCCACTTCATTTGACGAGTCAATGGACGCTTTTCGGGACACGGTTGGAGACGTGATTGGCGAATGGATGGAGGATTCCGGCCGAGCCCTTCTACCATGTCCTGCATGCACACAAGAAGCATCGCTCCTGGACTGGCACGCCAGGAATCCCTTCGCGTTTTGTAACTTTTCATTAACGTTTTGGAACTGGCCACCATTCGATCGGCCCGAGTGGTTACTGGACATTCCAGGATTACTGCGCGATATTACGGGGCACAGTATTGTTTCATCGTTTGGAAAAATTTGAACAGCGATTGAGCTGCATAACATCGGGTAAGGGCCATCCTCACAGTTGCCCCTCTCGGCACCAACTCGCAGGCGGTTCCTCGATGCGGAGCACGATCGCACCGAAGTACCAGTAGGTCATGCTTTGCCTGACGAATAGGATGGCCGCAATGCGGTTGCATGTTGAACAGCTGTTGAGCACCGTTGAGCGATTCCGTCAGGCGAAACCTGACCTACTGCCTGCAAACTGGCGTATCTTTCGTAACGCACTCGTTTCTCTGCGTTGAAGGAACGACGTGACGTTGAAAGAACGGGGTTTACGGCGGCATGAGATTCATGCAAGATTCGCAAATTCTCATGCAGGCGGAAATCGGAATCGCGTTCGCCGTGGTGGTTTTCTTTTGCGTGAATCCAGGAATATCTGGGCCGTTTGATCAAGTTCCGTGCTAACCATCGAAGCAACCTCGCTGGTCCCACTTGTACCGGATCTTGAAGCGACGTCAGTCGAGCTGCTGTGTATATCAAGGGCCTGGAGATGGATGAATGCGCGTTTCATTTTCTGCCTGTTCGGTGGTTTTGTGTCTGTTGCTGACGTTGAGTCAAGACGCTTGCGGCGACGAACCGTCGGTTGGCAACAACTGGCCGCAGTTCAGAGGTCGTTTCGGCAACGGAATCAGTTCCGGACGACCGCCGACTGAGTGGGACGTTAAGACAGGTCGTAACGTCGCCTGGAAAACTCCGATTCCGGGTTTAGGGCATTCGTCGCCAATTGTTTGGGAAGATCGCGTTTTTCTAACGACGGCGGTGAATTCCGAGACGGATGAACCCTCTTTAGAAACCGGGTGGCTCGGCGGTTCCGGTAAGTCGGCGCCGGATTCCGGCGAGTGGACGTGGCAGACAGTTTGCCTGTCCCTTTCCAGTGGCAAGATACTCTGGGCCAGGGATGCGCTCGCCGGCAAGCCTCGCGTCAAACGACATCTGAAAGCAAGTCACGCGAACTGTACACCTGCTACGGACGGAACACACGTGGTCTCGTTCTTTGGTTCTGAGGGGCTGCATTGCTTCGATTTTGAAGGCAGGGTTCTGTGGCAGAAGGACTTTGGTCGCCTTCATTCCGGACCATATGATGAGAAACTTCTGGAATGGGGCTTTGCGAGTTCTCCCATTATTTATGATGGCAAAGTCATCGTACAATGCGATTGCCTGAATACGGCCTTTATCGCTGTTTTGGATATTGCGACAGGGGAAGAAGTTGGAAGGATCGACCGTGAAGACGAAGTGTCGACATGGTCAACGCCGCTCGTCATCGAAACCGACGACGGCCCACAACTGATCTGCAACGGCTATCGGCAGATGGCCGGATACAATTTGAACACCAGCCAAAAGCTCTGGCATCTCAATGGCGGTGGAGATGTTCCTGTGCCGAGTCCACAGTATGCTGGTGGTCTGATTTACCTAACGAACAGCCACGGCAGGACACCTATCTATGCCGTCGAACCTTCTGCCAGCGGCGACATTACTCCCAAGCCCGGGCAGAAAGTCACACCAGCAGGGCTTGCATGGTGGCGGAGAACAGATGGAGCCTACATGCCGACTCCGCTGGTTCTTGATGGCTTGTTGTACGTTGGCAACGATAACGGTCGTCTTGCGGTCTGCGACGCAAAGAATGGCGACTTAAAATATCGGCAGCGAGTCGGAAGCGGAAGCCGTGTCTACTCCGCTTCGGCGGTAGCGGGCGGAGACCACCTGTACTACTGCAGCGAACGCGGCGAAGTAACGGTTATCCGCCGCGGCGAGGTGTTTGAAAAAGTTGCCAGCAACGAGATGGCAGAAGTCATCATGGCGACACCCGCAATCAGTGGAGATCGCCTGCTGATCCGAACCGTAAGTCAACTGATTTGCCTGAAGGACGGCTCTTAGTAATTTACTCGCAACCGAATCATGATTGAAGAGTCACTCGCCAGCGCGGACCGGTGAACTCCTCGAACTATGACAGGAATTACAGGACAAAATTATCCTGGAGATTCTGTCGAAAACACAGCCCTGCAATGCACAGTTAACCGGAAGCCGTTTCAGGCCTGTTCCTATTTCGCTTCGGCGTTGTGGAAGAAACAGTTTTCGGATGGTTACCTACAAAGCATCAATCGCGTTGCCGCGGTCGCTGGAATGTGAACCTTCCCTGTCGTTCGCGACTACTATTTCTCTTTCGACACTTTTCCCGAATCCTGCTTCGCTTCCGCTTTGCGCGTCTTCGCCGCTTCGCGTTTTTTGCCTGGCTTCGATTTCTCGTCCGATTCAACGGCCTTTTTCACTACAGGTTTCTCCTTCGGCGTCATGACCGGGAACGAACTATTGTGAGTCAGGCCGCGGTCCAACACCCAGATGTTTCGATAGCGAACCGGGTCGCCATGATCCTGCAGTTTGGTAGGCAGCAGCAACGGCTCTTCCGGCTTCCCCGCGCCGGTCTTGTTTGGTAGCTCCACGTTATCCTGCACTTTCACTCCGTTCACCCACGAAGTGATGTGAGCATTTCGAATTTTACTTCCGTCGGCAGCCCATCGCGGCGCAGAAAAATGTATGTCATACGTTTGCCATACCAGTGGTGGAAAGCACATATTCAAGACTGGCTTTTTAAACTGGTACAACGCACCGATTCCGTTGATCATCGGTTCCGTGCCGAATGAATCCAGAACCTGACATTCGTATCGACTTTGCAGATACAATCCACTGTTTCCGCGTTGTTGCCCGTCGGCTTCAGGCATGTACGGAAGCCGAAATTCCACGTGCAGATTAAAGTCCTGAAACATTGGCTTGAAGTCGCTCCCTTCGGTCAACAAACCGTCCTTTGTTATTTCGCCACTGGAAAACTGGTCATTATTCGATCCATCGAACATCACGACCGCACCTTCAGGCGCTTTTGCGTGCATCGTGGGACTGACACGCTTGATACGTTGCAGTCGCCCCAGTTGTTTGCCACTGCGGTCAACGATTAGGCACGAATCCTTCTCGACAAAAACTGCCCATGGCCCGCCGGACAAGATCAGAAACTCACCCGAACGGCGTCCAACCATTCGGATCATCTTCGGACGATGGCCCTTTTGGCCAGGCAAACCGCCAAAGTACGCGACCCCCTGAAAGTTGTCATGGCCAAGTGGACGAATCTGCAGGCCAAGTGATTGATATTCGTTCTCCTTGTTGGTCGCAATCGGTCCGCTGAATTCGCCCATCAGTTCGAAGCTCTGATCGTTAGCGGGTGGCGAAGTATAAGCC
>CAYZYB010000149.1:0-8539 GCA_964481505.1 uncultured Planctomycetaceae bacterium
ATCGAATGGCAGATTCTCTTTGACAAATCGTTCCGAAAACCCAGTCGCATTATCTGAGTGGTTGGTCGCGACCGCGATCGGGTTGGCTTTGTCACTCGGCGTTTGGTGGACGTTGGTGCAGGGCGGCGGATTGGTCGGTGGAGACGTCTATCCGTATTTTCTGCCACAGAAAATTGTGCTCGCCGAAAGCTACGCCAGAGGCGAAATACCGCTGTGGCATAACCTCACGGGGCTTGGGTATCCACTATTGGCAGAAAGCCAGGCTGGGGTTTTCTATCCACCCAATCAGGTTTTGTATCGCCTTCTGAATGTAAACGAAGCTTATAACGCCAACGTCATTCTACACTACTGGCTGGCCTTCGTATTCACCTGGAGATTCGCTCGCTGTCAACAGGTCGCGACCTGGCCAGCGTTGTTCGCGGCACTCGTATTCGTTTACGGATGGTTCCCCGCAAGAATCTCCTGGGAATGGAGTATCTTCGGTGGCGTCTTCTTTCCGCTTTCTCTTTGGCTGACAGATCGAATCATGTTGCGTTCCAGCGTCGGACGCACAGTTGGCCTTGCGGTCTGTCTGGCAACGTTCCTGTTGTCGGGCCATTTCACACTGGCCTTCATCACGCAACTCACAGTAATTGCGTACGCGACGCTTTCCATATGGCAAGAGAAACCAGCGTCGGGTAACGAGCAACGCTCCGGGCGACCTGCGATCCTGGTGGTTATTGCTGTGCTGGCCTCACTATTTCTCGCTGCAATTCAAACGGTACCGACCTACGAATTGAAACGAATGAGTCAACGAACGGGCGAAGGCGATGCATTCGATCCCGCCTTTGGACACATGCCGCCACTCTACGCCACTCAAGTGGTAGCATCCTGGTGGTATTGGCATTCCGCAGACGTCGTGCAATCACAGAAGATGCGCGACTCCGTCGGCGCCATCGAAGCCAACACGAACGTCGTAGAAGCTCACCTGTATTGGGGACTATTACCGTTGAGCCTCATGCTGCTGTTACTTCGACGTTCCATCCGAGCGCGGACGAATTTCAACCGCTGTCAGATTTGGTTGGCCCTGATGATCGCGGCTGGCATTTACTCAACCGGCTGGCTCATGCCGATCGCTCGTCATCTACCGGGTTTCGGATTCTTTAACGGCCCGGGACGATACACACTTGTCTGCGCGATGGCCGGCGCGATTTTGTCTGCACAGGTGCTGACTGCATTGCTTCATAAATGGTCCGGCGCGAAGACCGCCGTGTGCGTAATGTTGCTAGGCGTCGTAACGTTACCTGATCTGTTGTGGTCCGCAGAATTCGTCGCCCACGCTCGAGCCGTTGCGGTCGCACCGTTGAGTAAAGCAAAAGACAGTTGGATCAGAAGAAGCCTGACGGCGCAACCGTTGCTAAGCTGTCGACTGTTGGCGCCCGGTCCCAATGTAGGAAATCTATTTGGCGTGAGTTCCGTGCCGCAATATCTCGGAATCGGTCCAGCAATTTACTACGCCAAAGAACTTTGGCCCCAAACGGGACCAGAACCCGTCGATAAAGAATTCCCGTCCAGCGATCAGCTCAAAAAACTCCACGCCCTGGCGATCACCCACATTCTCACGACAGAACCACTAAAAACGCCTGCCGCGTCGATTGAACTCGTCGGCAGATTTCCAGACAGCATGCTGAATGCCATGTGGGGGCGAGGTGGCCAACCATGCTTTCTATATCGACTCACGTCACGCCCGCAGCGCGTGGTTGCTGAGCCAGCCGAAGCACTGCGTGCGTTGGAGGTTTTGCAGTTCACGGCTAATTCCGTCAAATTCGATATTCACCTGTCTGCTGCAGCAGAAATCGAATTGCGAGAACTCATGTATCCCGGCTGGCAGGTTCAAATCGATGACCAACAGGCAACAGCCAAAAACGATACCATGATGAGAACAGTGTCTGTTCCTGCGGGAAAACACACGATCCACTGGACGTTTCAGCCCGCCAGTTTCCGCTGGGGACTGTGGATCTCGCTGATCAGTTTGGGGATCGCCATCGCCGTAATGGTTTGGCCGGTAAGCCTACGAAGCCGACTTCGGCTTGGGGATAGCAGCGTCTGACTTGGCATCGACGGCACCGTTTTCTGATGGCATCATGATCGATTGTAACATCAGCATAATGGCCCCGGTCACCAGGCAAATATCAGCGACGTTGAAAATCGCCCAATCAAAGCTCCCAAATTGAAAATGGAAAAAGTCGCGGACGGCCTGAGCTGGCTCCGTCTGACCTGGCCTGGTGACGCCATGCAGTGCCAATCGATCGTAGAGGTTTCCAAGTGTCCCGCCAGAAACGCTGGCCAGCGAAATCGTCAGCCACATGCTCTCGGCAGCCTTCTTCACGAACAACCAATAGATAATTCCGGCGAAAGCCGCGACGCTCAACAACGCGAACACCCACGCAAAGCCTTGGCCCATTCCCCACAGTGCACCTTCGTTGAGACTGGTGAAGAAACGGAAGCGGACCCAACCATCCAACAGCCAATCCGTTCCATTGGTCAGCCCCAGTGATTCGAAGACTGCGGATTTCGACCAAAGATCCGCGACCAAACAGGTCAGCGTAATCACGCAAAACAGGGGCAACCGATTCTTCGGCACATCGTTGGTCATGATTCGTCTTCCCGTTTTCGTTCGCAGGTCACACAATTCCGTGCGTACGGAATCGCCTTCAACCTGGCTTTCGGGATCCTCGACTCTGTGTTCGATTTCCCTTCTTCAACGCACATTTCGCACAAGCCGAAAGTGCCATCATCTAAACGCTTCAAAGCAGCCGATATTTCGTTCAAAGCCTCGCCGTCTTTCTCCACCATGCTCAGGGAAAAATCCTGAATCCAGGCATCGGACGCCTGTTCTGCCATATGGTTCGTCGAAACGTGATCTCCCCCCAGCCCGGACAAAGCTTCTTCTTCCATCTGCTTCACGTCACCGCGAAGGCGAGCCTGAAGGATACGAAGCAAGCGCCGAAACTGCTCAAGTTCATGTTCCTTGACCATGAATCGCATCACCAACAATGCGCCGCGAAGTAAGCCACTGCGGCGGATTATGGGCCAGATAGCCCCGCGGGTCCAGCCAGGTTGCAAGGCTAAAGTAAGGATGCGTCGACGGCGAAGCGGCTTTTATGCGGCCGCTCGACCACTGGCAGCAGGAGTCGATACAGCGGGACCACCAGTCTGGTAGGACCACAACTGAATTCCGCTCAACACTTGTTCTGCGACAATCAGCGCATTGACTGCTTCAGTCCCGGAAACCTGCGGCGTTCGATCTTCACGGATCGACGCAACGAATTCCTGCAGTTCCAGAGACATGGCGTCTGAGTCATCAGCCTGAAGCGTTTCCGCTTCGATCCATTTGCCGAACACGCTGTCCTTCAGAGTGCGAGGATCCGGAGTCGCAGCGGCAATCGCGTGAACCAGCCCTGGATTCGATCGGAACTGCGATGATGGCTGCCAGTGCTGGACCTGACGACTTTGCAGATCCGCGACGACGCAACCACTCGTTCCCCATACCTGAATCGTGCGTTCAGCTTCCGGGCACATTCGGCTGGAAGTGATATCTACAATCGTGCCTGAAGAGAACTGCAACCGGCCAACAGCCATATCTTCGTGCGGCCCGATTCCGACAGCGCCAAAGGCGTCTACCGATTCCGGAAGTTCGCCAGTAAGCGCCAATGTTAAATCGATGTCGTGAATCATTAGATCGTGAACAACGCCGATATCCGTCGAACGAAACGTGTACGGTGCAACTCGCTGACATCGTATGTAAAGCGGGTGCCCGACGCGTTCTTTTGCCAAAACAAAGGCGGGATTGAATCGTTCGATGTGTCCTACCTGAAGGATCGCACCGTTTTCTTTCGCCAGATGATTCAGCAATTTCGCGTCTGCAACATTCGCTGCAAGAGGCTTCTCAACAAACGTGGCCACGCCAGCTTGTAGAAATCGCTCTGCAGCTTCGACGTGGTAAACCGTCGGCGTGGCAATGACCACGCCGTCGAGATTCTCCGGTAACTCGTCTGCACTTTTGAACCAACGCGTGTCCACACGTTCAGCGACCTCTCGACCGAATTTCTCGTTCGGGTCGACTACTCCAACGAGGTGAACGTCAGAAGAACTTCCCAGCTTTGCAGCATGATGCTGCCCAAGGGAACCAACTCCAATAACTGCCATTCGCAACTGACTCATGCTGCTTTTCGCCCTTCGCTTTCTGTCTTTGGCGTCTGATCCCTGACTGCTTCTCGAGCGCGCCCCAATTTCCCAGCTCGCTGAGCTTCAATAAAACGCAGCCACTGCGATAGCTCCATCGGAATCACGCCTTCCAGCGTTTCGTCAAAGTAGGCCTGAACCTCAGCCAGAGTTTTCCGTTTACGATACAGCATTCGGTATGCTGTCTTGATTGTGTCGATCGAATTCTCCGAAATGCCAGCTCGCCTCATTCCTACGATATTCAGAGTTTTCAGAGTTGGATTATCACTTCCCGCAGCCAGCATGAACGGTGGAATGTCGTGCGGCACACGGCATCCTCCACTGACGAAAGCCAGACGTCCGATTGTTGAAAAATGATGCACGACGGTGTTTCCAGAAACGATCGCTCGGTCATGCACATGGACATGCCCGCCCAGTAATACACCGTTTACCAGAATGACATCGTCGTAGATTCGACAGTTGTGCGCGACATGGCTGTTTGCCATGAACATATTTCGGTGACCGATTCGCGTTACGCCGTCTTCCTTCTCAGCGCCGCGATTTACCGTCACGCCTTCACGGAACAGATTATTGTCTCCGATCTCCACGGCGGTTTCTGATTCCTGATAGCTCACATCCTGCGGTTCACCACCAATCACGCACCCGGGATACAGTTTGTTATGCGCCCCCAGTGTTGTTTTCCCCATCAGAACGACATGACTGGTGAGCTCTGTGAAGTCCCCGACGCTCACGTTGGGCCCAACGACACAGAACGGCCCGACAACAACGCCTTTCCCCAGTTTTGCACCGGGGTCAACCTGCGAGAGTGGTGAAATTTGAGCGTCCATGGTGATCGTCCTGATCAGAGGTCAGATATGTCGTTTGAGATTCGAGAGAGAGTCTAATTCTGATTGTCTATGCTGCGTGACTGAGTTCTACCGCTTGTTGCGAAAGGCTGTAGAGCACTTTCGCCAGTTGTTGATTCAGATGATGCCCGCTGCGGCAGGCAGTGACATGCCCCACGAATGAAGCCCCGCTAAGTGCGAGATCACCGACACAATCGAGAAGCTTGTGCCGTGCTGCTTCATCTGGATAGCGAAGTTCGTTGTCAATAATTCCGTCATTGCCGACAACAACGATGTCCCTGGCCGTCAAATGCTTGCCGTACCCCATTTGCTGAAGTGCTTTTATTTCGCTTTCCAACACGAATGTCCGAGCCGCGGAGATGTGTTCGTAAAAGCTCTCGGGAGTAATCTCCGCCGAGTAAATCTGCGGCGCGACCGGAGCGTGACGACCATAATACAGTTGGTAGGTTACGGCAGGACAAGGCTGAGCGTATGGTCGCAACTGCAGTGTCTGTTTTCCGTCATCGCTGCGAACAAGAATTGTGTTTCGTACGTTGATGACAGTGGCGGGGGCATCCAGCCTGGTCAGGCCGGCTTCCAGGAGTCCGTCACAGAAGTCACGACACGAACCATCGTAGGATGGAAGTTCCGGAACATTAATTTCGACAACGCAGTTGTCAATTTGCAAACCACCCAATGCGGCCATCAGGTGTTCGACTGTTTCCACACGAACGTCATCTGTCACTGCAAGGGCAGTTCGACGCGGCACATGTGCCAGATAGTCTACGTGAGCGGGAATGGCGGGCGAGTCAGGAATGTCAACCCGTTGAAAAACGATACCCGTGTCAGCATCAGCTGGCAGAACGCGCACCTCAGCTTCGTAGCCATGAAACAGGCTACGTCCGCGAAAGTGGACAGGACTGGCCACCGTTTGCTGCATTCGCGACCCTCGCACCGTCGCTTGCTGTTGCAATGTTTCTGAAGACACGTCGATTGGTTTCCCATGAGTACAGCAAAACCGGCAGCCAACTTTCGCAAACGCGAAAGTCACTGCCGGGCTGTGTTTGCCACGCACCAGTGAGTCAATAAACGACTACTTGCGGATGGGCACTCGACCGCTACCTGAAGTCGACTTAATCGGGTTGGAACTTTGCTTCTTGGCGTATTCCTGATTCAGGTAACCCAGAACTTTGTCTGTGATGTCGTTCTCACTCTTCCAGTAGATGTACGTTTTGTTCATCGTCTGGATTGCAACCTGAGGGTTGTCAGCTTCTTCCATGCCTTTGCGGTTGAATCGCACAACGTGGTCGAATTTGGCGTATTCCGCATACAGTTTCACAGCGGCAGTAACATCATTGTAGATGACTTTCAGCATGTCGGCTTCGCGGCGACCGAATCGGCGTTTCGCTGCAGCAACAAAACCGTCCAGCTTGCCCTTTTCGTTCAGGATCTGCTTTTCGGCCTGCTCATACTGAGCACTGCCAGCATCGAATTTTCGAATCTCTTCCTGCATCTTCTGAAGACGCTCAACCATCTGCTTGGCTTCTGCGTCTGTCTGATCCATCTCAGACTTCAGGCCGTCTCGCAGACCTTCGAACTTCTTATACTTCTCGAAGACGTGAGCCATATCGATCAGGCCGGTTCTGTGGCCCGCTGATTGAGCTTGAACTGTTCCGGCTGTGATCATCACAGCAGCGGCCAGGATTGAGAGAATGTACTTTTTCACGGAGCACTCCTTTGCCAGATTCAGCTCCGATCCGTGGAGCTGTTTAATGTGCAGGCGGGAATTGTTGAAGGGGGGAAATTCGCCTTTGAAGCCGGGACTGTCTCAGACCAGCATCAATCGGTCAAGATCGGTCAATTAAAACGCAGCCGAAAATGCTCCGTAAACCGCCACACCACCGGCAAATCGGCACAATTTGCAGTCGCACCAATTCACCTCCCGAAATTTGCGACTTTCGCCTACGATCCCAGTCCATTTCGTGGACAGATGTTAGCGATGTTTAGCGCTTCGACCGCGAGTGACAATGAAAGAACGCGTGCAGAATGATTCTGCACGCAAATTGCTATTTGCAGGGACAGCAACATGACGACTCGCCAATCCTTTGCTGCTGCACTACTTGCCTTTCATGCACTTGCGCTGCCGCCGGTCACCGCTCAGCCGACAACGACGACCAAAACAGTCACTCACGAAATCCGTGACGCAGATCCTCCGCGGGGATTGTTTTTTGCCGGACCTGTTCCCAGAACCCAATTCAATACAGAAGATGCGTCACTGAACGATATCTGCTGTGTTGGTTCCAGCTGCTGGGCCGTTGGCGAACGCGGAGTGTTGGTGCGAAGCAGCGATTCAGGACAATCATGGCACACTTCGATCCTTCCGCTGGAATGCAGTCTGAAGAGTGTTTGCTTTCTGACCAATCAAATCGGATTCGTGGCTGGTTCGCGATTCGATGATATCGACCGACAACGACGCTGTGTCCTGTTCAGCACAAAAGATGGTGGACAAACATGGAGGCCGGTCGGCCGCGACGAAGGTCCTGTTGCGCAAAAACCTGGCTTAACAACTGTCAGCGATCTTCCGCCGCTTTCCTACGTACGCTTCTTTGACCTCGAAAACGCAATCGTTATTGGTCGGCCGGATAATTCTGAATCCACGGGAACAGTTTTCCGTTCACAAGACGGCGGAAAAACGTGGAAGCCGCTACTGCCGTCAGTAACCGGAGACAACGTCGCCGCGAATTGGAGGACCGGCGCGTTTTTGTCCGCGAAGGATGGTTTTGTGGCAGGAGCCGGTAATGCACTGGGAGCCGTTGTTTCCGATCAGTTAGTCACTCTCATGCAGCCTCAACGCAGCTTACGGGAGATTCGATCTGCCAGCCTGTCGCACGACGGAATCGGCTGGCTGGCCGGAGACGGCGCATTGCTGCAACAGACGAAAGACGGGGGTATCACCTGGAAACCATTCACCGCAGCACTTCCACCGAAGATGAGCGATGTCATTGACCTCCGCGCCGTCAGCCATCGTGGCAACACGATTTGCGCTGCGGGACGTCCCGGAAGTCTGGTGATTCAAAGTACCGATGGCGGTGCGTCATGGCTGGCGCGGCGAGTGCCCAATTCGGTTCCAATCAACGCCTTGAGCTTCTGTGGTGAGTCGACAGTGATAGCGGTCGGGGCATTCGGAATGATTCATCGTTCGCCAGATAGTGGCAGCAGCTGGACGACCATCAGAAATAACGGCCTTCGTGCGTCAGTGGTTTGCCTGACGACCAATCCTGAAGACGTTTCGCTCCGCATGCTAACGGCCATCAGCGGTAACGAAGGATTTCGTTCTGTCGTCGCTCAGCCTTCCGCAAGACTCCGCCGACCTGGTACCGACGATGCACTGGCGGCCGACAGAATGGCAACTCTGCTTCCGCAGCTGGGCGCAAACGCATTCGAACAGGACTGGATGTTCTCCCGGACGCAACCGCTGCACAATATTGTGT